>JBHIXO010000026.1:0-22295 GCA_041984725.1 Acidimicrobiales bacterium
ACCGTGGTCAGCAGGCCCTCGGGGTCGGCGAGCGCCGCCTCGAGCGTGGCCGGGTCGAGCGCCGCGAAGGCGCAGTCGGTCGGCGCGAAGACCGTGAGGGCCTCGGCGTTGTTGAGGGTGTCGACGAGGCCGGCCTCGGACACGGCGGTCACCAGCGTGGTGAGGACGGGGTTGTTCGACGCGGCGGTGCCGACGGGGTCGTCGGTCATGCCGGACAACGTGCCCTCTTCGGGGCCACCCTCGACGGCCTCGACGAGGGCGTCGGTGTCACAGATGGTGCTGGTGTCGACCGCGGCGTCCTCGCCGTCGGACATCTCGTCGTCGGACATCTCGTCGTCGGACATCTCGTCATCGGTCATCTCGTCGTCGGACGAGGTGTCCTCGGAGGGCGTGTCGCCCGCCTCGGTCGTGTCGTCGTCGTCACCGCAGGCGGCGGCGACGAGCGAGAGCGACAGCGCGAGTGCGAGGACTCGGAGCAGTCGGAAGCGCTTCATGAAGGGGTTCTCCTTGTTGGGGTTGGGGGTACTCCCGACCGCACGCGGCCGGAAGATCTGGTGGGCGTTCATGCCGCCCGGACGGTCACGAGGCGGGATTGCCACCCGGATGCGCCGTCGGGGAGGATCGGGGAACGCTCCTCGGTCTGGGTCTCGCCCGTGCCGTCGGTGGCACGGACGACGATGCGGTGGTTGCCCTCGGTGGGGTTCCACGGGAACTGCCACTGTCGCCAGGTGTCGTCGTTGAGGGCCTCGGCGAGCGTGGCGTCGGCGAAGGGGGCGTCGTCGACCTTGACTTCGACGCGCTCGATGCCTCGGGTCTGCGCCCACGCCACGCCGGCGATGACCGCCTCGCCGGGCGGGATGATCACGCCGGACCTGGGGACGTCGATGCGGGCGGAGGTCTTGATCGGGGCCTGCTCGGCGTACCCACGCGGCACCCAGTACTGGTCGAAGTTCGCGAAGGTCGCGAGCTCGATCTCGGTGAGCCACTTCGTCGCGGAGACGTAGCCGTAGAGGCCGGGCGTGACGAGACGGGCGGGGAACCCGTGCTCGAGCGGCAGGGGCTCACCGTTCATCCCGATGGCGACGATGGCATCGCGGTCGTAGGCGGCGTCGACGGGGAAGCCGCAGGTGTAGCCGTCGCTCGAACGACCCACGATCTGGTCGGCCTGGGGATCGACGCCAGCCCGGTCGAGCACGGTGCGCAGCGGGACGCCCAGCCAGCGGGCATTGCCCACGAGGTCGCCGCCCACGGGGTTGGACACGCAGGTCAGCGTGATGTCGACCTCGATGAGCCCCATCTCGGCCAGCTCGTCGAACGTCACCTCGTAGGGCTCGTCGACCATGCCGTGCACCCGGAGCGACCAGCTCTCGACCGGGACCTGGGGCACGGAGAGCGCCGTGTCGATCCGGTAGAAGGTGTCGTTCGACGTGTAGAGCGACGTGAGTCCGTCGACGTCGAAGCTCGCGGCGTCGGCCGGGGCGGGCAGGGGTTCGGGCGCCGACGGGAGGGCGAGCCCGGCACGAGAGGCGGCGGCGCTGAACCGGTCGCGGAGCACGCGGCCGGCGGAGGCCGCGATCGCACCGACGGCGACGAAGGTCGTGGCGCCCAGCACGAACTGGCGCCGGGTCGGCTCGGCGTCGACCGCCGTACGGGTCGCAGGGGCGGCCGCGAGACGAGCGAGCACCCGGAAGGTGGCGATGCCGGCAGCTGCGGCCAGCAAGGCCGGGACGCCGTCGGTCAGCGCGGCGTCGCGGATCGAGGCGGCGAAGCCGACCAGGCCGAGCACGGCGAAGGCGACCGTCGCGACCACCGGCCGGCGCCGGCCGAACACGCCGACGGGCACCGCCAGCACGGCCAGCACCACGAGGATGCCGATGACGAGCGCCGGCTTGTCGTTGCTGCCGAAGGTCTCGATGCCGAAGCGGGTGACGCTCGACGGCGCCTCGTCGATCACGGTCTCGGCCACGGCCTCGACGGGCGAGGCCCACGAGCGGACCAGCCCGGCGGCGAACTCGCCGGTGGCGAGCGCGACAGCGGCCGAGACGACGCCGCAGAACGCGGCGGTCGTGCGCGTGACTCGGTTGTCACGTTCATCGGCGGGATGGTCCGTGGTCATCACCGCGTCATTCGGAGCGGCGCACCTCCTGGATCACGATTCCGCCCGGCGATCCCCCATGCACAGTGCAGATGACCCCATCGCCGATACCGATGGGACAGCGCGAAAGCCCAGGTCACGAGGGTTGTCCGGTGCCGACCGGTCCGGTGGTGGGCCCGCCCGACGAAATCGGGGCGGGAAACCGTCGCCGGCGACGGTTCGTGCGCCCGATTCGGGTCGGGGCGGACCGCGGGGCGCGAAGGCCCCGTCGTCAGCCGGCGTCCTGGCGCCTCGCCTCCCCCAGCAGGGCGATCACCGCCGGCCGGGCGTCGTCGGCGCTCTCCAGGGGTTTCGGGAAGCCCACCCGGGCGAGGCGCGGTGCGGCGGGCGTGGTGGCCCGCAGCGTGACGCCGTGGCGGTCGATGCCGACCATCGTCGCCTCGGTCGCGTCGTCGAGGCCGGCGAGCACGCGAACGTAGAGCAGGTTGGCGTCGGCGTGGTCGTCGTTCATGTGCGCCACGATGGCCTCCGCCGCGGGTGCCACCGGATCGACCGCCGCTGACCCGTACGCGTCGCCCCCGACCCAGCTCATGTGGCCGAAGCCGCCCACGTACCGGCAGCGCTCGACCTCGAGCCGCCAGAAGCCGAAGTCCGTGAAGTCGGCGTAGTAGGCGGCGTAGGGGTGCACGTCGAGGTAGCGGGTGCGGCACTCGCCCGGCTCGTCGAGGAGCCGGAGGCGCCCGAGGAGCGTCATGCGGGCGGTGCTGAGGGGGTCGGCGCCCTCGGGCGTGTCGGCGGCCACCAGGAGGCTCACCCGCTCGTCGCCGCGGGCGTTCACGGTGTGCTCCGCCATCTCGGACACGAGCAGGATCGGCGCCCCCTCGTCGTCGACGGCGTAGGACACGGCACTGCCGTACGGGTAGCCGTCGGCCGTGCAGGTGCTCAGGGTCGCGCGGGTCTGGGCCTGCGCAAGGGTGCGGGCGAGCTCGGCGTCGGGTGGGAAGGTCGACGGATCCCCGGCGATGGGCGGACCGGACTGACCCCCACCGTGCTGCGCTGGTCGGTTCATCTCGGCATTCCTCCTGGGTGACGTTCTCTGTTAGGTGTACTTCACCGATACCGTGCCGACGACCCCGAACAGGAGCTGCACCTCCCATGCGTACCCGATCGACGTCCTTCCCGGCGCTGCGCCTCCTCATCGCCGGCGCGCTCGCCCTCGGCCTGGTCGCCTGCGGCGACGACGACGGTGACGACACGACCGAACCGATCGAGGACGACGGCACTCCCGAGCCGACGGCCGACGGCGACGAGACCGGCGACGGGGACGCACTCGGCGACGACACGGGCGAGGCGCCCTCGGCGTGCGCGGACCCGCTCGACCTCGGGACGGTCGTGGTGCTCGGCGAGGACTTCCTCCTCGCCGACGCGCTCGCACTCGGCGTCGCGCCCGTCGCCGCCACGGCGACGCTGGGCACGGAGTTCACCGGCATCGATCGCGACACCGGTGGGATCGAACCGCTCGACCAGTTCCAGCTCAACGCCGAGCAGCTCGCCGCGTTCTCGCCCGACCTGATCATCACGGGCCGGTTCTACGCCGAGCAGGCCGGCGCCGATCGACTCCAGGCCCTGGCCGAGACCGTGATCGTGCCGAGCGATCCCGACTGGCGCACGGAGTTCGGCTCGCTCGCCGCCGCCCTCGACCGAACGGCGTGCGGCACCGAGCTCCTCGCCACCTACGACGAGGCCGTCGCCGCCGCCGATGCCGCCGTCCCCGACGACCTGGTCGTCTCGATGGGGACGGTCTACGGGGGCGAGAACCTGGCCGCCTGGGTCGACGGTCCCGTCAACATCCCGGCCACGTTCGTCGACGCCGGCGTCGTCCTGCGCCCCGGCCCCGACGCCTACCCCGATACCCGGAACGGCCGGGCCTACATCAGCACCGAGCTCGTCGGCGACTTCGACGGCGACGTGATCGTCCTGCTGCAGACCTCGGCCGTCGAGGGCGAGGACGCGTCCCTCGCCGCGGTCCAGGCGTCGGGCCTCTGGCAATCGCTCCCCGCCGTCACGGCCGGACGGGTCGTCACCGTCGACCGGCTCGGCTACGCCGGCATCGACGGCCGCACCCGACTGGCCGTCGAGATCCCCGAGCTCCTGTCGTAGCGGGAGTCGTCGCCACTCAGGGCACGAGCAGGGCCCGGCGCACCCGCGACGGCCTCGGCACGACGAGTGGGGTCCCGGTGATCGGGTCGGGATGCACCTCGGCGTCGAGCCCGAAGACGGTGGCCACGGTGTCGGCCGTGATGACCTGGTCGGGCGATCCCTCGGCGACGATCGCACCGTCCTTCATCGCGACCAGGTGGTCGGCGTAGCGACACGCCAGGTTGAGGTCGTGCAGCACGAGGACGATCGTGCGGTCGTCACGCTCGTTGAGGTCGGCGAGCAGGTCGAGCACCTCGACCTGGTGGGCCAGGTCGAGGAACGTCGTCGGCTCGTCCAGCAGCATCAGCGGCGTGTCCTGGGCGAGCGCGAGCGCGATCCACACCCGCTGACGCTGTCCACCGGAGAGCTCGTCGACGCTGCGATCGGCGAGGTCCGCGGTCCGGGTCGCGAGCAGCGCGGTCTCGTCGGCGGCCGACCACTGCCGGAAGAACCGCTGGTGCGGGTTGCGGCCCCGGGCGACCAGGTCGCCGACGGTGATGCCCTCCGGCGCGATCGGCTGCTGGGGCAGGATCCCGAGCCGCGTCGCGACCTCCCGGGTGGGGAGCCGATGGATGTCGTGGCCGTCGAGCAGGACCGACCCCGCCCGCGGCCTGAGGAGTCGGGCGAGTCCGCGCAGGAGCGTCGACTTGCCACACGCGTTCGCGCCGACGATCACCGTGACCCGACCGTCGGGGATCTCGACGGTCAGACCCTCGGAGATGACGCGGTCGTCGTAGGCGAGCGACAGGCCCTCGGCCCGCAGGTCGGGGGAATGGGACGTGGCCATCGTCAGCCTCCGGAGCCGATGCGGTTGGCGCGGGCGAGCAGGTAGAGCAGGTACGGGGCACCGAGGATCGCGGTGAAGATGCCCACCGGCAGCTCGGTCGGTGCGAAGAGGCGACGGGCGACGAGGTCGGATCCGACGAGGAGCAACGCGCCGCAGGCGGCGGCGGGTAGGAGAGCGAGCGAGCGTCCGCCGACGAGCCGGCGGGCGACCTGGGGCGCGACGAGGGCCACGAAGGCCACGGGGCCCGCGGAAGCCGTGCTGACGGCGGCGAGGGCGACACCGGTGAGCAGCAGTGCGCTGCGGGATGCCTCGACGCGGGTTCCGAGCCCCGTGGCCGCGTCGTTGCCGAGTTCGAGCATCCGGAGGTGGCGAGCGAGCGCGATCGCGACGGGGACCAGCACGGCGAGGGCCAGGACGAGCGGGCGGACGTGCTCCCACCCGCGCCCGTTCAGGTTCCCGGTCAGCCAGATCGTGGCTCGCTGGGCGTCGAAGATCTCGGCCCGAGTGAGGAGGTAGGAGGTGACCGACCCGAGCATCGCCGTGATCCCGATCCCGACGAGGACGAGGCGGTATCCGGTGACCCCGCGCTTGTAGGCGAGGGCGTAGATCACCACGGACGTGACCACGGCGCCGAGCAGGGCCCCGAGGGTGACCTGTACCGACGTCCCCTGCAGCACGACGATCACGAACACGGCGGCGGCCGCTGCGCCGGCGTTGATGCCGATGATGTCGGGACTGGCGAGCGGGTTGTGCGCGATGCGCTGGAAGATGGCGCCCGACAGCCCGAACGCCGCGCCGACCAGCAGGCCGGTGAGCCCGCGCGGGAGGCGCAGGGTGCGGACGATGAAGTCGGAGTCGTCGGACCCGCGCCCGACCAGCGTCGACAGGACGTCGCCGAGCGGGATCGGGAAGTCGCCGACGGCCAGCGACCACGCGAACACGGCGAACGCGGCGGCGAGGACGAGCAGCGTCACCCAGACCGAACGGGCGTGGACGCGGGTCGACGCCCCGGGGACCCGGAGGACCACGAGGCCGTCGCGGTCGCGACGGAGGTCGCGGAGGGAGGGCAGCCGAGTCGTCGCGGTCACAGTTCGGCGAGCTTCCGGCGGCGGACGAGCGCGACGAAGAACGGCGCACCCACGAATGCGGTCACGATGCCGACCTGGAGTTCGCCGGGTCGGGCCACGATCCGTCCGATGACGTCGGCGCCGAGCAGGAGACACGGCGACAGGAGGATCGACCACGGCATGATCCAGCGGTAGTCGGGGCCGCAGATGGCCCGGGCCACGTGGGGGATGGTGAGTCCGATGAAGCCGATCGGGCCGGCGGCCGCCACCGCCGAGCCGGCGCACACGACGACGGCCAGCGCAGCGACGAAGCGGGCCAGGTGCACGCGCTGCCCGAGGGATCGGGCGACGTCATCACCGAGGGCGAGCGTGTTGAGCCCGCGAGCCGAGGCCAGCGAGAGCAGGATGCCCATGACGAGGAACGGCAGGACCTGGGTGGCGATGTCGGCGTCGCGGCCGGCGAGGGATCCGACGGCCCAGAACCGGAACTGGTCGAGGGTGGCGACGTCGATGATCAACACGGCCGACGTCAGCGACGACAACATCGCCGCCATCGCCGCGCCGGCGAGCGCGAGCTTCACCGGCGTCGCTCCCCCGCGTCCGAGCGAGCCGAGCCCGTAGACCACGACGCTCGCCAGGCCGGCGCCGACGAACGCGAACCACACGTACCCGGTCAGCGTCGAGACGCCGAAGACGTAGATGCCGGTCACGACCGCGAGTGCGGCGCCCGCCTCGACGCCGAAGATGCCCGGGTCGGCCAGCGGGTTGCGCGTCACCCCCTGCATCACGGCGCCGGCGAGGCCGAGGGCGATGCCGACGGCCATGCCGATCACCGTCCGGGGGATGCGGAGGCTGCGGATGATGAGGTGGTCGTTGTTCGTGGCGTCGTAGTCGGTGAACGCGTCGACGACCGTCCCGAACGGGATCGGTTTCGCGCCGTAGGCGACCGATGCCAGCAGCACGAGGAAGAGCAGTGCTGCGGCGAGCACCAGCCCGCCGCCGCGTGCCCAACCGGAGTGGAGCAGGCCCCGCCGCCGCGTCGTGGACGCGACGAGAGGACCGGCCGGGGCCGGCACCTCGGGGCGGACGTCGGCGTCGACGGTCAGGGTCATCCTCAGCGCGCCTGCAGGTCGGCCTCGCTGTCGGCGAGCCACTGCTGCTTGACCTCGCGCCACTGCTCGTCGGTGTGGTCCCGACGCCAGTACGGCGAGATCGAGGCCCCCTCCTTCGGGATGCCCCGGGCCTCGACGAGATGCCGCCGGATGGCCCGGACCTCGGCCGCCTCGCCGTGGACGAAGACCTGCGGGGTCCCGACGTGGAAGTCGAGGCGCTCGACCGCGGCGGCGAGCAGCGTGTGGTCGCCGGGGGCCGTCGCCCGGTGCACCCAGTGGAGATCGACGTCGGCACGCGACGGCAGTTCGACCTGGTGGTCCTCGTCGTCGACGACCACGACCACGACGGCGCGAGCCCCGGCCTCGAGGCGCTCGAGCGAGGCTCCGATGGCGGGGAGCGCGCTCTCGTCGCCGACCAGGAGGTGCCACGGCGCACTCGGGTCGGGGGCGTAGCCGCCGCTCGGGCCCACGATCTGCAGGCGGTCACCCGGACGGGCCGCGTTCGCCCACCGGCCGGCGTACCCGACGTCGCCGTGCACCACGAAGTCGATGGCGACGACACGAGCCGACTCGTCCCACGACCGGATCGTGTACCGCCGGCCGCGCGGGCGGTGCTCCGCCGGCAGCGTCTTGGCCTCGTCCACGTCGAACGGCACGGTGCAGGGCGAGCCGTCGGGCACGAAGAGGGCGTTCACGTACTGGTCGGTGAACGGCGTCGGGGTGAACGATGCGAGCCCCTCGCCACCGAGGTGCACGCGCACCAGGTGCGGGGTGAGCCGTTCGACCTCGGTGACCTCGCCATACATGACCATCGCGCCATGCTGGCAGATGGATGGTAGGAATGCCTAACGTCCGTAGTTCGAGCCGCGCAGACTTCGCGGCGCAGGCTCAGCGCCGGGAGGCGCCGGCCCGACGGGCGACCGCGATCGCCTTGGCCCGCTTCTTGGGCTTGCGCACGAGGTCGAGGCCGGTGGACCCGGTCGCCTCCGGGTCGGTGACGAGGCGCAGGAACGCGTCACGCCCGGGTCGCTTGCGAATGCGCCGCACGACGACCGGCGACTCCGAGCACGGCCCCACGACGGCGACCGGCCCGTTGCACAGCCCCATGCACTTCGTCTTCACGATCCCCCCGGGCAGCCCGTCGAGCGCGTCGACGAGCAGCCGGAACTGCTTGCGTTGGTCGCGCGCGCAGTCCTTGCCCGCACACACGGCGACGACGGGGCGATCGGGCATCAGCGGCGGGTCACGCGATCGCGTAGTCGCGCAGCAGCTTGTTCAGCTCGATCAGGTGCAGTTCCTCGGCACCGATCTGGGTCCTCGCGTACTCCTCGAGGTACACGGAGTCGTCCTGCACGACCGAGAGCAGGCGACGGTAGAGCGCGATGGCGCGGCTCTCGTGGCCGATCGACTCCCGCAGGATGGCGTCGACCGAGTGGTCATGGGTCTCCTCGATCGGCGCGATCCCCTGCTCGGGATGCCCGCCGAGACCGGTCAGCAGCTCGCCGGCCTGCTGCGCGTGGGTCAGCGACTCGGCCGCCTGCGCCTGCATGAAGTCGACGAGCGGCAGGCGGTTCGGCCCGGTGATCACGAGCGAGTAGTGGGTGTAGCGCACGACGCCCGAGAGCTCGGCCTTGAGGATGTCGTTCAGGACGGGGATGACCCGGTCGGTGTCGACGTGGTCCATCACTCGCCGCCGTGTTCCCAGAGCGTGGCCACGTAGTTCTTCTCGAGGTCGGCCTCGATGAGCGCCGGGTCGACGTCGATGTCGATGTGGTCGCGCAGGATCGTCGAGGGCGACGGGCGGTCGTCGGTCGCCGGCCAGGAGTCCGGGTCCCACAGTCCCGCTCGCCGCAACGCCTTGCCGCAGTGGATGTAGCACTCGGCCACCTCGATCACGAGCGCGACCTTGGGGACCTTGTCGGCGCCGCCCGCGACGGCCGGCAGTGCCACCGCCGCGAGCACGTCGGGGTCGACCGACACGCTCGCCCGACCGTTGATGCGCAGCGTCTCCTCCACCCCCGGCACGATGCACAGCAGGCCGACGTCGGCGCGTTCGGTGACGTTGGTGTAGGTGTCGAGCCGGTTGTTGCCCGACAGATCGCCGAACGCGACGTGCCCGGTGTCGATCCGCCGGATGAAGCCCGGTGGGCCACCCCGGGGCGAGGCATCGGCGCCGTCGGGCCCGAACGTGGCGACGACGGCCAAGGTCGTCGCCTCGAGGAACGAGGCCGCCCCCTCGTCGACGTGGTCGATCTGCTTGCGACGGACGCCCTCCCCCGCCTCCCGGTAGCGGGTGCGGAGCTCGGCCTCGTTGTCCAGCGTGGTCATGGGGTGCGCCTCCAGTAGCCGACCATCTGCACCTGCGGGCCGGGGATGCCCCGGTCGTGGCGCAGGTGCTTGCGGACGGCGGTGATCGCTCGCGACTCGGCCGCACCGTACGCGTAGAGGCCCGCGACGTCGATCGTGAGGTCGCGGACCGCCTCGAGCAGTGCCGACCCGGTTCCCCGCTCGACGCCGTTTCGCGACACCCAGTGGACGGTGTCCTTCGGGCGGGCGGGCAGGTCGACGACGGGCCGACCGTCGTCCGACTCGGCCACCACCGTCACGGGCACGCCCCCGTCGGACGCGTCGAGGATCGCGGCGAACGCGCCGAGGCCGGTCTCGTCACCGACGAGCAGGACGTGCTCGGTGCCCGGGGGCGGCTCGTAGGCCGCCCGAGGACCCCAGAGCGCGCAGCGCGCGCCCGGCTCGACGGTGCGGGCCCACCCGGAGACGGGACCGTCGTGCTCGTGCAACACGAACCAGGCGTCCAGCTCACCCTCCTCGGGCCGGACGCGCCGCGCGGTGTAGTACGCCCATGCGGGTGCCTCCTCCGCCGGCAGCGTTCGGTAGCGGGAGAAGTCGGCGTCCTCGTCGAGCAGGTGCTCGGTTCCGGGTGCCGGGAGGATCACGAGGAAGAAGTCCTCGGGGCCCTTCGCGACGTGCCCACGCATCCCGCCGAACGTGACCTGGCGCAGCCCGGGCGCGACCTCGGCGACGGCCACGACCTCGACGGTCCGCGTCGGGATCTCGGCCTGCTCGGCCATCTCCCGTTCGATCGAGGTGAGCTCACCGTCGGGGTCGGCGGCTCGCGCCTCCGCCAGGCGTCCGAGGAGCGCAGCGTGCAGCCCGGGCACGTCGGCGACCGCGTCGACGAACGCGATCCGCTCGGTGCGCCGACCGTCCGGACCGGCCACCTGCAACTCGACCCCACCGGTGTCGGCCGCGGTGAGCTCGGCGTCGGTCAGGTCACCGCCGAGTACCGAGCGGGCGAGGTACAGCACCGTGTCGGCATGGTTCCCGTTGAGGTGCTCGAACACGGCATCGGCGCCGGCGATCGCCTCTGACGTCGTCTGGCTCATCGGCCCGAACCTACCTCGCGACGGACCAGATCGTAAAGCATCCCTAACTCCTACCGTCTGGCCCTCAACACCCTGCGAGGCGGCGGAGCAGCGCGGTGTCGAGGTGCTCGTCGACGGCGTCCGCCAGCCGGTCGAACGTCGCGTCGAGCACGGCCGGCGGCGTCGTCCCGCACAGCGCACCGAGCACGTGGGGGTCCTCGAACAGCCCGTGCACGGTCGTGGCCAGCACGTTGCCGTCGGCCCAGACGAGCGGCGCCCGCTCGACCCCGGCACCGGCCACGACGCCGTTCCGGATCTCGTATCCGGTGGTGCGCACGCCGGCGAGGCCCGACCACGGCGCGTCGAGCGCGGGGAACCGCACGTCGGCGGGCACGGTCCGCTTGTGCGCCGCCATCGTCGTGCGGATCGGGAGCAGGCCGAGCCCCGCCGTCGCGCCCTCCACACCGTGGGGGTCGTCGACGGACTCGCCGAGGAGCATGCAGCCCCCGCACACGCCGAGCACGCCGACGCCGCGCCCGGCGGCGTCGACGACCGCCCGGTCCATGCCCGTCGACCGCAGCCACGCGGCGTCGGCGGCCACGTGCTTGGACCCGGGGAGGACGATCACGTCGACGCCGCGGAGGTCGGCGGGGACCGTGGCCCAGCGGACGTGGGCGGCGTGGGGCAGCAGGTGCCACTCGTCGAGGTTCGACGCCCACGGCCACCGCACGATCGCGACCACGGGCGCAGCGGCGGTCGGCGGCGCGGCCCGCACGGTCCCGCCCTCCTCGTCGGGGAGCTCGTGGGCGAGGAAGGGCAGGACGCCGGCGTTCGCCATGCCGGTGCGACCGGTGACCTCCGAGGGGCCGGGCTCGAGCAGCGACGCATCACCACGGAACCGGTTCAGCACGAAGCCGGCGAGTTGGGTCCGCACGTCCTCGGCCACCAGTGACCACGTCCCGACGAGGTGCGCGAACGCGCCGCCCCGGTCGATGTCGGTGACGAGCAGGGCGGACGCGCCGGTGTGGCGCAGCATGCCGGTGTTCACGAGGTCGGGCAGGTTGATCTCGGCCGGACTGCCGGCGCCTTCGACGAGGACCAGGTCGTGGTCGGCGGCGAGCCGGTCGTGGGCCGCCGCCATCGCCGGCCAGAGGTGCGGTCCACGCTCCCGCCAGGGCATCGCCGTGATCTCGGGGCGGGCGACGCCGCCGACGACGACCTGGCTCCGGGTGTCGGCTTCGGGCTTCAGGAGCACCGGGTTCATGTCGACCGACGGTTCGAGGCCGGCGGCGAGCGCCTGGAGCCACTGGGCCACCCCGATCTCCCCGCCGGCGACGACCCGGGCGTTGTTCGACATGTTCTGCGCCTTGAACGGCGCCACGTCGACCCCCTGGCGCGCGAACCACCGGCACAGCGCCGTCACGAGGAGGCTCTTGCCGGCGTCCGACGTGCACCCGAGCACCATGAGCGCACCCATGGCGGGCGACGCTACGACGCGGCGACGTCGGGACCCGAGGTCCGGTCGGCCGCGTCACCGCCGCGGGCGGCGAGGACGCGCTCGCGCGTGGGCACCAGGAGCCCGACGACGACCACACCCGCGACGGCGGCGAACACCACCGCCGCCCGCACGGCGACGGCGTCGACCACCCACACGGCGAGCCCGGAGAAACCGACGATGCTGGCGATCGCGATCACCTTCGCCCGGCGGGGCATGCCCAGCCCGGCCCGGTGGTCCCGCACCATGCGGCCGACGCCCGGGAGATCGAGCACCCAGCGCTCGAGGCGCGGACTGCAGCGGGTGAAGCACGCGGCGGCGCCGATGAAGAACACCGTCGTCGGCAACCCCGGCACGATCACGCCGAGGCCACCGAGCCCCACGCAGGCCAGCCCGAGCACGAGCCAGACGGCTCGGAGCGCGCGGTTCGTCTCGGGCATCCGCCCAGTCTCCCCGCCGACGACCGGCGACGCGTCGCGGGCGAGCGCCGTCACGTCGGGAACCAGGTCGGCGCCGGTTCGCAGCAGGCGGAGCCGCAGTGGTCGCAGCGCCACCAGCGGGCGCCGACGACGAGATCGGCGCGGGGCCACAGGCCGGTGAGGTCGGCGGTGCCGCACACCGTGCACCGGCGGACCCAGACGATGCGGAGCCCGTCGGTCAGCGACCGCGAGCGAGCCACTCGTCGAGCGCTCCGTCGTCGAGCGTCTGGTTGAGGCCGCGTTCGAGGTGGTCGACGGCGTGCCGCATCGCCGCGGCCCGCAGGACGGTCGCCGCCACCTCCGAGGCCGACTCGGAGGCGACCGTGCGCAGCGACAGCACGCCGACCTCCAGGTCGCGGGCGGAGTGCAGTTGCACCTGGTCGCCGACACCCTCGCTGACCGGTTCCTCGGTCACGACCGCGGCGGTGGCGTCGCGGATCGCCTCGATGTCGCCGGCGACGGGCACGAGATGCAGCCAGCGGCCCGGCCCCTCGACCCGGAGCACGCCCATCGGCAGCATCGTCGCGCCCCGGCGCAGGCCGAGGTCGATCCGTACGATCGCGGGGTCGAACCAGTCGGCGTCGCCCACGCTGCCGTCGATCCGGGCGCGGGCCTGCAGATCGGCGGCGGTCGCCCGCATCCAGCACAACGGGACCACCTGGTGCGCGGCGACCGGCAACGGCGGCCGCATCGCCTCGACGACGACGTCGTCCCCGGCCCGCACGCGGACCGACACGCCCGGAGCGGACAGCGCGAGTGCGGTGGCACAGCGGAGGCGGACGAGCGGGGGTCCCCCGACGAGCGAAGACACGGATGATGGACCTCCTGGTCGGCCGGACCGACCCCGACGGGCTCTGCCGTTAGGAACTCCTAACAGCAGGTCCATCGATAGCCGTCGCCACACGTCGAGGTCAAGGGACTGTTGTCGAGCCGCCAGAAGAGGTCCGTCAGAATTCGATTAAGTGGGGTTTACAAGCAGCGACGTGTGGGCCAGAATGACCGGCATGTCCGCCGACACCACCCGTCGCCACCGCGCCGTGCGGCTGGGGCTGGACCGTGTCGTCTGGCAGCGGATCGAGCTCGACGGGCCCACCCCGGGCGCCACGGTGGCCGTCGCCGGTCGCCGGCGGCCCCGCGAGGTGCGCGTCGACCTCGACACCGCGCTGGCGCTCGTGGCTCGAGGCGTGCCCACGGTGGGCGGTGCCCAGCGATGATCGTCTGCTCCTGCAAGGTCGTCCGCGCCGACGAGATCCGAACCGAGGTCCGTCTCGGCGCGGAGACGGTCGAACTCGTCGCCGAGCGGTGCGGCGCCGCCTCGAAGTGCGGCAACTGTGCCGACGCCGTGAACTGCCTCATCCTCGACGAGATGACGCGTATGGTCGAGGGGACACCGCTCGCCTCCTGATCCCCGGTCGAGCGACCCCGACGTGTCCCACGCGAAAGGCCCCCGACCATGCAAGGCGACGCCGACATCATCGAGTACCTCAACGAGGTCCTCACCGCGGAGCTGACCGCGATCAACCAGTACTTCATCCACGCCAAGATGTGTGAGAACTGGGGGTTCGAGCGGCTCGCCAAGAAGAACTACGACGAGTCGATCGACGAGATGAAGGACGCCGAGCGCATCATCGAGCGGATCCTCTACCTCGACGGCGTGCCCAACCTGCAGCGGCTCGGCTCCGTGCTCGTGGGCGAAACCGTCCCCGAACAGCACCGGCTCGACCTCGACCTCGAACTGGCCGCTATCGAGCGCTACAACCGGGGCATCGCCCTGGCGGTCGAGAAGGGCGACAACGGCACCCGCGAGCTGCTCGAGCGTCAACTCGTCGGCGAGGAACACCATGCCGACTGGCTCGAGTCGCAGCTGACGCTCATCGAACAGGTCGGCGTCGAGAACTACCTCGCGCAGCACATCCACGGCGACGACTGACGCCGGCGCGACCGAGCGGCGCGCCCGGACCGGGAACCGACGCAGCGTCTGCGCCGACCACTTCCTCGTGACATCCCCCCGGACGACGCGACAGCATGCGGCCGTGCGCACCCCCCGCCGGCACCGACTCGTCCTCGTTGCGCTCGTCGCCGTGGCCGGCGTCGCCGGCGCCTGTTCGGGCGGTGGCAGCGGGCCCGAGCTCGAGGGTGCCGCAGGGCGTGGCCAGGACCTCGCACGAGCCAACGGCTGCCCGGCCTGCCACGGATCGAACGGCCAGGGTGGCGTCGGACCGACGTGGCAGGGACTGTTCGAGTCCGAGATCGAACTCGAGGACGGCTCGACCGTCGTCGCCGACCGCGACTACCTGCGCCGGGCAATCGCCGAGCCGGACGCCGAGATCCACGCCGGCTACAGCATCCGGATGCCGGCCAACGGCCTGACCGACGACGAGATCGACGACGTCGTCGCCTACATCGAGGCGCTGTGACCGTCCGACTGCACCCGGGCCACGGGTACCTGCGCCCGCTCGCCGCCGTCCTGGTCGCCGGTCTCGTCGTCGCGGGGTGTGGCGACGACGGCGCCGACCCGGCCGCCGCCGAGCTGCGGGGGATCGTGCGCGAACCGCTGCCCGACGTCTCGGAGCCGACGTTGCCCGACGCCACCACCGGCGACGAGTTCCGCTTCGTCGCCGACGACGACGAGGTCCTGCTCGTGTACTTCGGGTACACGCACTGTCCCGACGTCTGCCCGACGACGCTGGCCGACGTGCGGACCGCGCTCGAGGAGCTGGGCGACGACGCCGGCCGCGTCGACCTGGCGATGGCCACGATCGATCCCGATCGCGACACGCCCGACCTCCTCCCCCGCTACGTCGGCTCGTTCGTCGACGGCGCCCACGCCCTCACCACCACCGGGCTGCCCCCGCGCGAGGGCGGCGCCCGCCTGGCCGACGCCGCCGAGGCGTTCGGGGTCAGCTACTCGGTCACCCCCACCGACGACGGCGATCCGGAGGTCGTGCACTCCGGCTTCCTCTACGCGGTCGACGACGAGGGTCGGCTCCAGGTCAGCTGGCCCTTCGGCGTGGCCTGGGAGGACATCGCCCACGACCTCGACGTGCTCCTCGCCCGGACGATCGCCTGACCACCGGTCCCGGCGGCACGGACGACCGCTCGACTCAGGAGGCCTCGGCGGCCGCCACGAGGTCGAGGAGGTCGGCGCGGGCCCGGGCGACCCGGCTGCGCACGGTGCCGATCGGACAGCCGAGCGCCTCGGCGGCCTCCTCGTAGGACAGGCCGGCGAGCTGGGTGAGTACGAAGGCGTCGCGCCGGTCGGGCGTGAGCGCGGCGAGCAGGTCGTCGGGGGCGTCGACCGCCGGCGCCGTGACCTCGGTGGTGTGGGCCCGGACCCGCTCGAGCAGACGGCGCCGGCGCTGCCGGCTCCGGACGTGGTCGGCGCAGGTCCGCCGGGCGATCGTCATCAGCCACGCGAGGGCGGGCGCCTCACCGCGGAACGCCGGCGCGGCCTTCACGGCGCGGAGGTAGGTCTCCTGCACGAGATCCTCCTCCTCACCGGGCGAACCGAGGTTCGTGCACACCCGCCACACGGCGCCCTGCGTCGCCTCGACGAACGCGCCGAGGGCACGCTGGTCGCCATCGGCCGCGGCGGCGAGGAGCGGGCGGAGCGGATCGTGCACGACCCCATGCTTCCGGGTCATCGCCGCGCCGGCCAAGTCACCCCGTCACCGGCGGCCGGGACGTTCGTCACCCGCCCGCGGTGGCCGCCGTCGTGCGGGAACCAGGCGGGGTCGACCGACGACCATCAACGCATGGAGGTGTGCGAGACCTGGGCCGGCGCCGTGTCGGCGATGGCCGACGGCGAGGACCCCGGCGTCGACCCTGCCCTGGTCGACGCCCACATCCGGCGCTGTTCCGCGTGTCGAGCGCTGCGGGCGAGCCTCCAAGCACCGCGAGACACGGCGACCGCCCCGTCGAGCGGCCCGGCTCCCGGGCTCGCCCGCGAGGTCGTCGACCGCGTCGGGGTCGCCGACCGTGCCGCGGCACCCCCGTGGATGCGATCGCTGCTCGCCCTGCTCGCCGCCCAGATCCTCGTGCTCGCGACGCCGGCGCTGGTCCTCGGGGACGACGGTGTCAGCTCACCCCACGACGCCCGGCACCTCGGCGCCTTCTCGATCGCCTACGCCGTGGGCCTCCTGCTCGTCGTCCAGCGGCCGGCCCGGGCCCGCACGCTCCTCGTGGTCGGGCAGGTCCTCGCCGCCGCAGTCGTGCTGTCGAGCGTCGTCGACGTGCTCCAGGACACGATCTCGCTGCGCACCGAACTCCTCCACCTGCCCGAACTCCTGAGCGTGCCCGTCCTGTGGCGCCTGGCGTCCGGGCACGCCCGGCCGGTCGCGTCGGGGCGTTCGTAGGCTCGACACCGTGCCCCGCCGCCTCGCCGCACGCCTGACGCGCACCGCCGCCGTCCTCGCCATGGCCCTGAGTGCGGCCGGCGGTCTGGTCGTGGGCGCCTGCTCGTCCGACGACGGCGGCCCGGGGACCGACGCGGCCGCCGCCACCGACGACGTCACGTTCGCCTACGTCATCCCGCCCGGCGCCGGGACCGCGCTCGATGCCGGGACCCCGCTCGAGATCCTGCCCGCCCGCCTCGAGGCCGCCGTCGGCGACGTGATCGAGATCGTCAACGAGGACGACCGGGGCCACCTGATCGGGCCCTTCTTCGTCGGCGCGCACGAGACGCTGCGCCAGCGCTTCTCCTCGCCCGGCGAGTACATCGGCGAGTGCACGGTGCACCCGTCGGGCCAGATCGTCGTCGAGGTCACCTGACCGTGGGGATCGCCCCGGGGAACGACCCGGGCGTCGGGAAGCGGGTGGCCGGCCTGCTCGCGTTCGCCATCGGGCTCGTGCTCGTCGGCGCCGCCCCGGCTGCGGCCGACCCTGCCGGGCCCACCGACTACCGCTCCGAGGTCCTCGACGTCGACCCACCGTCCGACGCGGTGACGTTCCGGTTCATCGGCGGCGACAGCTTCCTGGAGCTCACGGTCGAGCCGGGCCACGAGGTCTTCGTCTCGGGCTACCGGGGCGAGCCGTACCTCCGGTTCCGGGCCGACGGCACCGTCTGGGAGAACGAGCGGTCCCCGGCCACCGTGCTCAACGAGGACCGCTACGGCGACGAGGAGCTCCCGCCGTCGGTCGACGCCGAGGCGGAACCGGCGTGGCGTCGCGTCGGCGACGGCGGCCGCCACGCCTGGCACGACCACCGGACGCACTGGATGAACCCGTCCCGGCCACTCGGCGCCTCGCCCGGGGACCGGATCCTCGAGGCCGTCGTCCCGATCGAGATCGACGGCGAGCCGACGGCGGTCACCGTGGCCTCCACGTGGGTGGCCGGACCGGGGGCGGCGTCGTGGTCGGCCGTGACCGTCGCCGCCCTCGCCGCGGCCGTCGCCGTCGGGCTGCTGCGCCGCGACCTCGCCGGCATGCTGGGCCCGGTCGTCGCCGCCACCGCGCTGCTCGGCGCCGTCGCCTACCGCTCGGTGCCGGCCGAGACCGGCCCGGCACTCACGCTCTGGGCGCTGCCGGCCATCGCCGCCCTCGCCGTCGTCGGCGGGATCCTCGCCCCCCGCTCCTCGTCCCCGATGGGCCGTGTGGTCGCCGACGGCCTGGCGTTCCTCGCCGCCGCCAACCTCCTCGTCTGGGCGTGGCTGCGGCGCGAGGCCCTGGTCCGGGCGATCGTCCCGAGCGACACGCCCGCGATCGTCGATCGGGCCGGGATCGCGATGGCGTTCGTGGCCGGTGCGGCCGGGGTCGGTGTCGCCGTCGTCCGGCTCGTCCGGCCCCGGCCGGCGGGCTGAACGCCCGCCGCCACCGGCCACGCGGGCTCAGCTCTCGCGGATCTCGACCGCGACCGTCTCGGAGGTGCCGCCGGCGAACTCGATCGTGACGTCGAAGGTCTCGCCGGCGACGAGGGGCCCGGCGAGGTCGAGGAGCATGATGTGCAGTCCCCCGGGCTCGAGCGCCACCGTCTCGCCGGCGGGCAGGTCGATCTGGGACACCTCCTGCATCGTCATGGCCCCGCCGCCGTGGTCGCCGTGGTCGTCGCCCGTCTCCATGCCGTCGTCCATCGAGCCGTCCTCCATCTCCATGCCGTCCTCGCCCGGGCCCAGCTCCATGTCGTCGCCTTCCATGTCGTCGCCCTGGAGCTCGTCGCCACCCGTGTCGTCCATGCCGTCGTCCACGTCGTCCATGTCGTCACCCGTGTCGCCGGCCATCACGGTCTCGTGGAGTTCGACCGTGGCGGCGACGTCCTCGGCCACCGAGGCGCCGACGACGGCATCGTCGGTCGCACTGGTGATCTGCAGGTAAACGGCCCCGACGGTCTGGCCGTCCGCGGTCGCGCGGGCCCACGGGTCCTCGATCGAGATGCCACCGTCGTCGTCTTCAGCGGCCGCGGTCGTGTCGTCGTCGTCACCGCAGGCCGCCCCGAGCAGGGCCAGCGTTCCGAAGAGGGCGAGCAGGACTCGCCAGGGGGTGGACGTCATCGGTTCCTCCAGGGGGGCGCCGGAGCGCAGGTCGGTGTTCGCCGTAAGTGGTCGCCGGGCAGCCCCGTCCGGTTCCCGGGTTGACGGACCCGACCCCGCCGTCGTACTTTCCCTATCGGTTCATTAACCAGTTCGGAAAGTACGAGCCCGATGCCCACCGCGATCACCGCCGGCGACGCCCAGGACCAGGACCTCGACGCGACGTTCGCGGCGCTCGCCAACGGCACCCGGCGGGCGATCCTCGCCCGATTGACGCAGGGCGCGGCCACCGTCAACGAAATCGCTCGGCCCTTCGACCTCACGCTGCCGGCGGTGTCGAAGCACATCAAGGTCCTGGAGCACGCCGGCCTGGTCCGCCGGTCGCGCCACGCCCAGTTCCGACCCTGCGTGCTCGACCCCGGCCCGCTCGATGTCGTGGCCGCGTGGGTCGACGAGCACCGCGCCACGTGGGAGACGTCGTTCGACCGGATGGACGCCTACCTCGCGTCGCTGACCACACCCCCGCCCGGGGGCACGACCGGCGGGCGGGACGACCGTTCGCCACGAGAGGACGAGACATGACCGATGCAACCGGACCCGCCGTGGTCATCGAGCGACGGGTGGAGGCCCCCATCGATCTCGTCTGGCGCCTGTGGACCGAGCCGGAGCGGTTCGCCCGCTGGTACGGACCCACCGGCTCGAGCGTCCCGGTCGCCGAGTGGCGGCTCGCCGTGGGCGAGCGCCGTCGGGTCTGCCTGGAGATGACGACCCCCGACGGGCCGATGCGCATGTGGTTCGTCGGCGAGTTCCTCACCATCGACGAACCCGGCCGGCTCAGCTACACCGAGGCGGTCGCCGACGAGGACGGGCGCGTCCGCACGGCCGAGGAGATGGGGATGCCGGCGGAGCACCCGGTCGAGACGGTCGTCGACGTCGAGCTGCGCCCCGACGGCGCCGCCACCGAACTCGTGCTGACCCACCGCGGGATCCCCGCCGACTCCCCGGGTGCGGCCGGCTGGGCGATGGCGCTCGACGCGCTCGACGCGCTCGCGACGGCGATAACCTAGAGATGTTCCTACATCGAGGGCTCCATGACGAAGATCACCAGCCGCGAGTTCAACCAGGACACGAGCGGGGCGAAGAAGGCCGCCGAGCGAGGGCCGGTGTACATCACCGACCGGGGCCGCCCTGCGCACGTGCTGCTCACCTTCGACGCGTACGAGGATCTGATCGGGCGACATCGCGTTCTCGACCTCCTCGCTGAACCCGCCGGGGTCGAAGACATCGAGTTCTCGATTCCACGCGGTTCGGAACACGCGGAGCCGGCCCGGTTCGACTGATGTTCGTGCTCGACACGAACGTCGTCTCGGAGTTGCGGAAGGTCCGGTCGAACAAGGCCGACCCCGGTGTGGTCGAGTGGGCCGCCGGGGTCACGTCGGCGCAGATGTTCATCTCGGTGATCACGCTCCACGAACTCGAACACGGCGTCCTGCTGATGGAACGCTCCGACCCGGCCAAGGGTGCGGTGCTCCGGTCTTGGCTGGACGAGAGCGTCACCGCCGCGTTCGCCGAACGTGTACTCGTCGTCGACGAGGAGGTCGCACGGCGGGCCGCAGCCCTGCACGTCCCGGACCCCGCACCGTTCCGCGACGCCCTCATCGGCGCCACCGCACTGGCACATCGCCTGACCGTCGTGACGCGCAACGTCTCGGACTTCGAGAAATTCGACGGCCTCGAGGTTCTCGATCCCTGGAGCTGAGGTGTCCGGATGACCGACGCTGGTGATCCTGACGAGTCGGTGCGTCGCGGACGGAATGCGATGGACCGTCTCCGGTTCGCCCGCCGACTCACGCGCGGGATCGAGGCAGCCCAGGTCAGGTGGCTCGGTGCCAGCGCACTGTCGCTCCTCTTCCGCACCCGCGTCCTGGTGCTCACGACCACGGGACGCAGGAGTGGACGCAGCCGCGAGACCACGCTCGCCTACCTCGAACTGGGCGACGGCGATCTCCTGGTCGTCGGCGGCGCCGGCGGTCAGTCACGAACTCCCGACTGGGTGGCGAACCTGCGAGCCGACCCGGCCGTGCAGGTGACCGTCGGCCGCACGCGTCGCCCCATGACCGCCTGCGAACTGCACGGCGACGCCCGAGCAGCCGCATGGAACCTCGCGGTCGACGAGTGGCCACGGATCGTCGTGTACGAGTCGAGAGCCGGCCGAGCGGTTCCCGTCGTCCGCCTCACGAGCCGATTCACACCTCGAGCCGATCGCGAAGGCGAGCGGCGAGTCCGCCGTCGTCGGGCCGGTCGTGGTCCCAGCACCGCAGTCGATCGCTGTGCTCGCATCGCGCCGCATACGCAGCGTTCAGCAGGGCGGCGGCCTCGACCACGGCCTGTTCGCGCGCCGTGAAGGGTTGGCCCCGGGCCTGTTCGTAGTCGCTCACGAACGCGGCCTGGTCCGGGAGCGAGGGGATGGTCGATGCGCCGATGGACCAGTCGGCGGAGAAGAACGGGAGGATCTGTCCGACCGCTCGCGCCGCTGACGCTCGCCCCACGCTGTCCCAGTCGTAGATCGCAGCGAGGCCGTCGCCGTGGAAGCCGAGGTTCCCAGTTCGCCAGTCTCCGTGCGTCAGCACCTGTGGACCGTCGTCGAGGGCGGCGAGCGTGGCGACAGCCTCGTCGGCCGCGGCATCGATCCAGTCGGCGCCTTCGGTCGTCCGTTCGAAGTCGAACCGCAGGTCGTGTGGCTCCGACCACGTGCCGGTGTTCGATCGGAGGAGCTCCGAGCCGCCGACATCGGGCAGCGCGTCGAAGCGCTCGCCGAGGCGGTGGAACGCGGCGAGGCCAGACGCGAGCCCGCGCCGGACCGTCGGTCGCCGGCCATCGGCGATACCGGCCGGCCGGTACTCCTCCACGGTCAGGACACCGGCACCGACGACGACGGGCTCCGCCAGCGGTCGAGGCGCCGGCAGGCCGGCGCCGGCCGCGGCGCGCTGCACGTCGTGAACGGCGGCGAGCCGGTCGACGCTCACCTGCCACCGGTGGGCCTTCACGAACAGTCGGGGGCCGGCATCGGTCGCGAAGGCCACGACGAGCCCGACGCCCGCACCCACCTGCAGGATCGACGTCGTCCGATCGGCGAGCGGACCGAGCGCGTCCAGCACTCCACGAGCGGCAACGACCGGGTCTTCGCTACCGAAGAGCGCCGACCGGATGCGATCGC
>JBHIXO010000027.1:0-22268 GCA_041984725.1 Acidimicrobiales bacterium
CCGGCGCGGCGGGAGTGGCGGCACTCCTCGACGAGGTTCGCGCCGAGCCGGGCGTCCCCGTGGTCGCCCTCGTGCACGCCAGCGCCCAGGCCTTCGCCCTCGCGATCGCCTGCGCGGCCACCGATCGGCCCGTCGCGCCGCTCGGGCCGAGGCTCACCCCGGCCGAGCTCGTGCCGTGCGTCGAGGCGCTGCCGGGTTCGGTCCTGGTCGTCGACGACGCGACCAGCGACCTCGGCCGCGAGGTCGCGAACGCGGCCGGGCGGGACGTCGTCGTGCTCCCGCCGTTCCCCGAGCTGCCCTCGGCGGCCGCGCCGCTGGCCCTCGGCGGTGGCGACCCGACCCGGCCGGCGGCGATCCTGCACACCTCCGGCACGACCGGGCGGCCCAAGGCCGTGCCGTACACGCTCGGCCCGCTCGCCCGACGGGTCGAGGTCAACGCCCGCCTCGTCGAGCTCGGGCCGGGCGCGGTCTACGCGACCGCGTCCCCGTTCCACCACATCGCCGGGCTCGGGATGCTCTTCGTGGCGCTCGGCTCCGGTGCCGCGCTGGCGCCGATGCCCCGGTTCGACGTCGACGAGTGGCAGGCGCTGCGCCACCGGGGCGTGACCCACGCGCTCGCCGTGCCGACGATGATCGAGATGCTGCTCGACTCCGGCGCGCTCGCCCTGCCCGACCTGCGGGTCCTCCAGTACGGCGGCGCGCCGATCCGCCCCAGCACGCTCGAACGCGTCGTCGACGTGCTCCCCGACGTCCGGCTCGTCCAGATCTTCGGGCAGACCGAGGGCAGCCCCATCACCTGCCTCACACCCGAGGACCACGAGCGCGCCGTCGGTGGAGAACCCGGCATCCTCGCGTCCGTCGGGCGGGCCGCACCCGGGGTCGAGATCGCCATCGACGCGCCCGACGAGGCGGGCATCGGGGAGATCCATGCCCGTGGCGCGCACCTCTTCGGCGCCGACCCCGACGGCCGGCTGCGCACCGGTGACCTCGGCCGTGTCGACGGCGAGGGGTTCGTGTACCTGTCGGGCCGCAAGGGCGACAAGATCATCCGGGGCGGCGAGAACGTGTACCCGGGCGAGGTCGAGGAGGTGCTCGCCGGCCACCCGCACGTCGCCGAGGCCTGCGTCTACGCCGTCCCCGACCCGCGCCTCGGTGAGACCGTCGGTGCCGCACTCGTCCCCGTCGAGGGCGCTCCGCTCGACGTCGACGAGATCGCCGTCTACGCACGACAGCGGCTCGCCGGCTTCAAGGTGCCGCAGCGGTGGCGCGTCTGCGAGTCACTGCCCCGCAACCCGACGGGCAAGGTCCTGCGTCGCACCCTCGCCGCGGAGGCCGCCGCCACTTGACCGGACTTCGAGGACGTGCCCCGTCGGCCCTCGTGCGTTAAGATGATTGTACTCTTTTGAGCCGGTGACCCAGGGGGTGTCCGTCATGGCCGACGACGTTGCGATGAAGGAGATGGAGGAGGCGATGACCGCCCTCCTCACGGCGGGGATGACGGTCTGGGCCGACCCCGCGCACGAGGCCGGCAGGAGCGGCGAACATCCCCAACCGATGTACCACGAGTGGGCGGCGACGTGTCCCGTCCGGGAGATGGGCGAGCGCGTCTACTCGATCAACGGTGCCGAGGACCTGCGCTTCCTGGCCCGTCATCCCGACGTGGTGCAGGGCACCAAGTACCTCGGTTCGGACCGACCGGCCATCCCGCTCGGCCTCGACGGCGAGGAGCACCGGATGTACCGGAGGTTGCTCGACCCGTCGTTCGCCCCGGCGCGGGTGAAGGTCCTCGAGCCCCGCATCCGCGCACGGGCCCACGAGTTGATCGACGAGTTCGTCGACGCCGGGACCGCCGACGTCCACGAAGCCTGGTGCGACCCCCTGCCCTCGACGATCTTCCTGTCGATCATGGGTCTGCCGCTCGACGAAGCCGCGAAGTTCATCCGGTTCAAGGACCTCATGCTCGGGTTCTCGAAGTCCGACGACGACCTCAGCCCCGAGGAACGCGGTCGCCAGGCGGTCGAGGCCGTGCAGTGGATCCAGGAGTACTTCACCGCGGACCTCGACCGGCGCGAGACGGCACCACCGACCGAGGACATGATCGGGTGGATGCTCACCGCCGAGATCGACGGCCGGCGACTCACGCGCCAGGAGATGCTCGACGTCCTCGGCCTGCTCATGATCGCCGGCCTCGACACGGTGGCGGCGTCGCTGTCCTGCATGCTGGCGTGGCTCGCACGGAACCCGGAGCAGCGTGGACGGCTCACCGCCGATCCGGCGCTCTGGCCGGATGCCATCGAGGAGATCATGCGGTTCACGTCGCCGGTCACCGAGGGGTACCGCCGCACGCTCGCCGAGATCACGACGCCCACCGGCACCGTGATCCCGGCCGACAGCTTCGTGCAGCTGTCGTGGGCCGGCGCCAACCTCGACCCCGCCGAGTTCGACGATCCACTCGAGGTCGACCTGGCGCGCTCACCGAACCGGCACGTCTGCTACGCCTCGGGCTACCACCGGTGCATGGGGTCGCACCTCGCCCGGCTCGAGCTGCGGATCGCCATGGAGGCCTGGCACGAGCGCATCCCGGAGTACGAGCTCGCCCCGGGAACCGAGCTCACCTTCTCCGGGAACCCGCGCGCCCCGCACACGCTCCCGCTCGTGTGGTGACGCCGGCCTGAGCTCCGCTCAGGTGCGGTAGGTGATCGCGGCCTGCGAGACCACCGCGCCGGCGCGGTCGACGAGGTCGACGGCGACCCACGCCTCGCCCTCGCCACCGCCGCACTCGCCGACGATCGTCCGGAACGGCGCGTCCGTCCCGCCGCGGAGGAATCGCACGTCGAACGACGCGAGCCGCGCGCCGGCGTGCTCGTCGACCACGTCCATCGCCTGCCACTCCAGCGCGGCCATCTGCGGTCCGTGGTGGAGGATCTCGTCGCCGACCTCGGGGCCGAGCGTCGGGATCTCGTAGCAGCCGGCCGACGCGACGACGTGGTACGCCTCGGCGAGCGACGGCATCGGCGGTCGGTCCGGGACGCCCGGTCCCGGATCGAGGTAGCACCACCCGGGCCCGACCTCGCCGAGGCTGACCCAGTCGGCGCGGCCGGTGGCGACGACCCGTGCCGGGTCCGCTCCGTCGCGGATGGTCGCACTGGTGAAGATGAGTCGCTTGGCCATCCGGTCGACCGTGCCGTCGATGCGTACGGCCGCGACCTCCGCGCCTCCGTCGTGCACGGCGAGCGAGACGTGCGAGAGCGCGCCGAACCGCACACCATCGATACTGATCCCGGCGGTGTCGAGCATCGCGACGGCGAGTGGCGTGCCGAGGAGACCGTGCCGCCACCGCATGTCGCTGCGGATCGTCATCCGTCCCGTCGCGTGCTCGGCATCGATCGACTCCGACCGGCAGCCGAGGTGGCGGTAGGTCACGAGGGCGCTCGCACTCGTGCTCCACCGCCCCCACGCCGATCGGTCGTGCGCTCCGTCGGTGTTCACGGTCATCAGCTCCTCGGGGCGCC
This sequence comes from Acidimicrobiales bacterium, assembly GCA_041984725.1. Lineage (GTDB taxonomy): Bacteria > Actinomycetota > Acidimicrobiia > Acidimicrobiales > Salinilacustritrichaceae > Salinilacustrithrix. The sequence continues at coordinate 3,513 of JBHIXO010000027.1, forward strand.
CGCTCAGTCCAGCAGGTCGACCACGGTCGTGGCTTCGGGGAGTTCCAGCAGGTACTCGTTGGCTTCGGTGAGGTGACGGGTCCACAGCTGCGAGGCGTCCGCCTCGCGGCCGGCCTCGATGTGGTCGACGAGGCGGTGGTGGGCCTTGACGCCGTGTTCGAAGGCCCGGTCGTGGGCGCGGTCCTGGGGCTCCGTGCCGACGCGCCGCTCGTTGGCCGACTCCAGGATGTGGCGGAGCATGGCATGGAAGAGTCGCAGCGTCACGTTGCCGCCGAGCTCGACGACGAGCGTGTGGAAGTCGGTCTGGTGGCGGATCAGCCGGCGACGGTCCTCGGAGTCGCGTTCCGCGGCGTCGACGGCCGTCCGCAGGCGGGCGACGTCCTCCGGTGAGCGCTGACGGGCGAGCCGGCCTGCGCACGGGGTCTCGATGGCGAGGCGGGCGTCGTAGACGTCGGCGAGCGTCGCTCGCTCGAACTCGAGGACGAGGCCGGCGTAGCGGGCGGCGGCGTCCGGGCTCGGTTCGTGGATGCGGGCGCCACCCCGGCTGCCCCGCTGCACGCTGAGGAGCCCCTCGGCCTCCAACATGCGGAACGCCTCGCGGAGCGTCGGCCGCGACACGCCGAGCTCGGCGACGAGATCGGTCTCCGACGGCAGCGTGTCCCCGGCCCGGAGCTCGCCGCGGACGATCCGCCGGCGGATGCTGCGGGCGACGAGCTCGCCGCGCCGTGGGACGCGGAGCTCGCCGTCGGCGCCTCCGGCGGGAAAAACGGACGAGTCGGGATCCTTCGCACACTGCGGCGATGCGGGCTCGACGAAGCGGTAGATCGGTGTACTGTACTCGACCAGCCGAATCGTTCGGCTCGATTCCAGGGGAGGAACTCGATGTTGGGTACGAAGCCGGTCCGTGACACGCGCGCATCCGTGTGGCTGCGGATCATCGCGATGGTGGGTGCACTCGGTCTGTTGCTCGCCGCATGTGGTGACGACGACGACACCGACAGCTCGTCGGACGACACCACGACCGACGAGACGACCGATGACACGGACGACACGACCGACGACGGCGACGAGGACGAGGACGACGGCGAGGAGGAGGACGACGAGGGTGCGGCGCCCACCGGTGACCCGGTGAAGGTCGTGGCGCTGTTCGACCTCTCCAGCCCCCTCGCCCTCGAGGGCGTCCAGGAGGTCACCGAGGCGACCGTCGCCGCCGTGAACGGCGACGGCGGCCTGGCCGGCCACCCGATCGAGCTCGAGATCGTCGACACGAAGGGCGACGTCGCGACCGCACAGGCCGCCGTCGATGCCATCGCCGACGACGTCGCCATCGTGCTGCTGGCCGAGACCACGGCCGAGACGGCGATCGCCGAGTCGCTCTCCGCGGTGGGCGTGCCCGTCGTCGGCGTCGGCTACAACCCCGCCGTCTGGGGTGGCACGGTGAACGCCTTCGGCCTCGACTGCGCCGGCAACCCGGACTTCTGCGCCAAGCCGAACTTCTTCACGGTCACGACCACGTTCGACGCCGTCGTCGCCGAGCAGCCGATCGGCGCGCAACTGGCGGGCGCCACGAAGGTCGCCACCGCAGCCTGCGCCGAGGTCGACAGCTGCTCGCAGGCCGCCCCCGTGTTCGACGCCGTCGCCGCGGAGATCGGACTCGAGGTCGGCACGCTCGTGAAGGTGAGCGCCTCGGCTCCCGACTACACGTCGGAGTGCGTCGGCTTCATCCAGGAGGGCGTCGACTTCATCCAGATCTCGGGCAGCCAGGAGATGGGCGCCCGCCTGATCGACAGCTGCCTCGACCAGGGCTACGAGGGCATCTTCGGGGCGTCGGCGGGCACCGTCTCCGGCGTCCTGCTCGACGCGCCCGGGGTCCTCGCCGGCGGGGTGAACGGCTTCCCCTGGTGGGTCGACGACGCACCGGTCGCCGACTACCGGTCGATCATGGAGGACGCGGGCGTCGAGGAGTCGGCCTGGGCCAACCCGACGGCGACCGGCCTGTACTCCGTGATCCGCCTCGTCCAGACCGCCATCGACGACGCCGCCGATCCGTCGGCGCCCGTCGACCGGACGGTCGCGCTCGACGCGATGTACGCGCTCGACGGCGAGGACCTCGACGGCCTGATCGCCCCGGTCACGTTCAGCGAGGACGACCTCGACCGCACCCGCCCGTGCTTCTGGCCGTACCAGAAGGACGCCGACGGCAACCTCGAGAACCCGCTGGGTGGGCTCACCATGCAGTGCTACCCCGAGGGCTGAGGACCCCGATGACCCCGCGCTCGAACCGAGGACGCCGTCCGTGATCCGCGACCTGCTGCCGTTCGTCGTCACCGGCGTCCTCGCCGGCACCGTCTACGGCCTCGCGGCCACGGGCCTGGTGCTCACGTTCAAGACGTCGGGCATCCTCAACTTCGGGCACGGGGCCATCCTCACGGCGGGCGCGGCCCTCTACTACGCGGCGACGGTCAGCCACGGCCTCGACTGGAAGGTCGGGGTCGTGCTGAGCGTCCTCGTCGCCGGGCCGCTCATGGGCATCGTGATGGAGTTCGTCGCCCGCGGGCTCGCCCGCCAGCGGGTCGCGATGCGCATCGTCGGGACCGTCGGGCTGATCGTCCTGGTGCCGTCGCTCGTCCTCATCGCCTACCCGGAGTCCGGCAACGGGCTCCGGGTGGAGCGGTTCCTGCCGTTCAGCGACCGCCAGCGGTACAAGATCGAACTGTTCGACGTGAACGTCTTCGGCGACCAACTCCTCGTCGCGGGGATCTCGCTGGTGTGCGTCGGCGGGCTCTGGGCCCTCTTCAGCTTCACGCGGCTCGGGTCCGAGATGCGGGCCGCGGTCGACGACCCCGACCTCCTCGCGCTCCAGGGCACCGACCCGGTGCGCGTCCGACGCATCGCGTGGATCATCGGGTGCACCTTCGCATCGCTGTCCGGCGTGCTCCTGGTGCCCGCGGTCAACGTGCAGCCCTACACGCTCACGTTCCTCGCCACCTATGCCTTCGGTGCCGCGGCCTTCGGCGCCTTCCGCAGCATCCCCCTCGCGCTCGCCGGCGGCCTGCTCGTCGGTCTGGCCGAGGACGTCAGCGGGTTCTTCATCCGCAAGCAGGGCTGGGTCGGGCTCGGCGGTCTGTCCGAGGCCATGCCGTTCGTGATCCTGTTCGCGGTGCTGCTCATCCTGCCCGCACGGAAGTTCGTGACGGGCGACGACGCCGTCGACCGCCCGCCGCTCCAGTACCAGGCACCGCCCACCATCCGCCTCGGCGCGGGTGTCGTGGTGTTCGCCGCGCTGGCCGCCGTGCCGGTCCTGTTCGAGTCGCAGCTCCCGTTCTTCACCCTCGGGTTGTGCCAGGCGCTGCTCGTCCTCTCGCTCGGCGTACTGGTCCGCACCAGCGGGCAGATGTCGCTCTGCCACGCGACCTTCGCGGCGATCGGCGCCGTGGCCTTCTCCCAGTTCAGCACCGGCATGGGCCTGCCGTGGCTGGTGGCGTTCTTCCTCGCGGGGCTGGTCGTGGTGCCCGTCGGCGCCGTCGTCGCCCTGCCCGCCATCCGGTTGTCGGGCGTCTACCTGGCCCTCGCGACCTTCGGCTTCGGCATCCTCGTCCAGCGCCTCTTCTTCCCGCAGTCCTGGATGTTCTTCACCTTCAGCGGCTCACGGGTCGTACCGGCACCCGCCGGGTTCACCACGCGCACGGGCTACTACTACCTGGTCCTCATCGTGCTCGCCGTGAGCGCCCTGGTCGTCGCCCTGCTGCTGCAGTCACGGATCGGCCGCCTCCTGCGCGGCATGTCCGATGCGCCGGTGGCGGTGTCGACGATGGGGCTGACCACGTCGGTCACCAAGCTCATCGTGTTCTGCCTGTCGTCGTTCCTCGCCGGCCTCGCCGGCGTCATGTACGGCGGCGCCTACGGCAACATCGACTCGACCACGCCGCCGTTCCAGACGTTCAACTCCCTGATCCTCGTCGCGATCCTGGCGCTGGCACCGTTCCGCGAGCCCTGGTACGCCCTGGTCGCGGGCGTGGCGGCCGTGATCCCCGGCTTCGTCACCGGCGAGACGGTCCCCGAGTACCTCAACCTCGGCTTCGGGGTCGCCGCCGTCGCGGTGGCGATGCACGGCGCCCATCCCGGCATGCCCGAGCGGCTGCAGCACGTGCTGAACCGGATCGGCCGCCGCCGTCCGCCGGTCGACCACGACCGCGACCGTCCCGTCCACGAACCCCGCCGGGTCGATCCCGACCGCGCCGGCCTCGAGGTCGATCGGGTCGGCGTCACGTTCGGTGGGCTGGTGGCGGTCGACGAGGTCTCGTTCGCCGCCCCGGTCGGGACGATCACCGGTCTCATCGGCCCGAACGGCGCGGGGAAGACGACCACGTTCGACGTGATCTCCGGTCTCAACCGGCGGGCCGACGGCACCGTCTCCGTCCACGGTCGCGACGTCACCTCGTTCGCGCCGCCGCGCCGGGGTCGGGCCGGCATCGGCCGCACGTTCCAGCGGGTGCAGCTCGCCGACACGCTGTCGGTGTTCGACAACGTCGCGCTCGGCGCCGAGTGCGGGCAGGCCGGCGGCAGCCTGGTGCGCCAGCTCGTGGCGCCGCCGGGCGACCGGGCCCGCATGCTCGCAGCGACGCACGACGCGCTGGCCGTCTGTGGCATCGCCCACCTCGCCGGGACCCAGACCGGTTCGCTGTCGACCGGCGAACGCCGGTTGGTCGAGCTGGCCCGGTGCCTGGCCGGCGACTTCGACGTGCTCCTGCTCGACGAGCCGTCGTCGGGCCTCGACCGCGACGAGACCGAACGCTTCGGCGGCGTGCTCCTCGCGGTCGTCGCCGAGCGGGGGTGCGGCATCCTCCTCGTCGAGCACGACATGGAGCTCGTGATGCGGGTGTGCGACCACATCCACGTCCTCGACTTCGGTCGCAAGATCTTCGACGGCTCGCCGGCCGAGGCGGCGACGAGCCCGATCGTCCGGGCCGCCTACCTCGGTGACGACGAGGTCGACCTCCGGCCGGCGGAGGTGACCCCGTGAACGCCGATCCGTCCGAGGCGCACGCCCTCGAACTGCGCTCGGTCACCGCCGGCTACGACCGCACGACCGTGCTGCGTGACGTCGACCTCGCCGTGCCGGTCGGGACCGTCACCGTGCTGCTCGGCCCCAACGGCGCGGGCAAGACGACGCTCCTCAAGGTTGCCTCCGGCCTCGTCCGACCGACCGCCGGGTCGGTCCACCTCTTCGGCGACGACGTGACCGCACACCGCGCCGTCCAGCGATCGCGCCGGGGCCTCTGCCACATCCCCGAGGGGCGGGCCATCTTCCGCTCGCTCTCGGTGCGCGAGAACCTCGAACTCCAGGCCCGCCCAGGCCAGGGGCGCGACGCCATCGAGCGGTCGATCGCCGCGTTCCCGATCCTCGGCGAGCGCCTCCGCCAGACCGCCGGCACGCTCTCCGGTGGCCAGCAGCAGATGCTCGCCATGAGCCGGGCCTACGTCCAGGACCCGCGGCTCGTGCTGGTCGACGAGGCGTCGCTCGGGCTCGCGCCGATCATCGTCGACGAGATCTTCGCGTTCCTCGCCGGCGTCGTCGCCGAGGGGACGGCCCTCCTGCTCGTCGACCAGTTCGCGGCCCGCGCCCTCGGCATGGCGACCCGGGCCTACGTCCTCAACAAGGGCACGATCGTCTACGACGGCACCGCCGCCGACCTGCGCGAGCGCGACGACCTCTTCGCCCAGTACCTCGGCGGCGAGCCCGAGCAGGCCGTGGGCTGAGCGCCGCCGGATCCCGGGTCGGCGTGCCGTTCAGCCGGCGTCGCCGGCGATGATCTCGGCGGCCCGCACGGCCATCGCCATCATCGGCCCGTTCAGGTTTCCCGAGACCATCGTGGGCAGGACCGAGGTGTCCATGACCCGCAGACCGTCGACGCCGCGGACCCGCAGGTCGCCGTCCACGACGTCGTCCTCGCCGGGACCCATCGCGCACGTGCCCACGGCGTGCAGGCCGCAGAAGCCCTTGTCGAGGGCGATGTCGATCAGCTCTTGGTCGTCGGTCACCGACGGGCCCGGGAGGGTCTCCTCGGCGACGAGGTCGGCGATGGGGGAGGAGCGGAAGTGCTCGCGCATCCTCGCCATGACCGCGAGGCCCACCGAGCGGTCGTGGTCGGTGTCGTAGTAGTTCGGGACGATGCGGACGAGGGAGTCGGGGTCGGTCGACGTGATCTCCACCGAGCCCTCCGACGTGGGTCGCAGGACGTAGCCGATGCACTGCACACCCCCGTGGCGCTCGAGCTGGACCTCCTTGCCCGCCGGCTGGACCGGGTCGATCGAGAACGGGGCCATCAGCAGCTGCCCGTCGGGGCGCTGGTCGACAGCACGGTCGGTGCGCACGAACCCGACGACGTCGTACGACGGCGCCGCCAGGGGACCCTTTCGGGTCGCGAGATACTTCACCCCGGTCAGCGCCTGCGCCAGCGGCGTGGCCAACTTCGCGTTGTAGCCGGCGTCGTCGTGGAGCCGGAACTGCAGACGGAAGCAGCGGTGCTCCTTCATGCGGCGTCCGAGGTTCGGGGCGTCGACGCGGACGTCGACGCCGGCGGCGCGCAGGACGTCGGCCGGCCCGATGCCCGAGGTCTGCAGCAGGCGCGGCGTCGACAGGCTGCCCATCGAGAGGATGATCTCGCGTGTGGCGCGGTGCACGACCTGCTGACCGTCGTGCCGGCAGATGACGCCCTGGGCGCGGTCGCCGTCGAAGAGGAGCTCGGTCGCGTGCTGGTCGACGAGGACCGTCAGGTTCGGGCGCTTCGCCGCCGGGTGGAGGAACGCGTGCGCCGAGCTCACCCGCCGTCCGGCCTTCATCGTCGCCATCGAGTGCCCGATGCGGGGCTCGTCGGTCTCGTTGAGGTCGTCGACCGGCCGCATGCCGGTTCCCGGCCCTGCGGCGACCATCGCCTCGCACAGCTCGGGCGGATCGGCGGTGCGCGAGATGGCCAGCGGGCCGCCCACGCCGCGGGTGGCGCTCGGCCCGAGCTGGTTGTCCTCGATCTCGCGGTAGGCCGCCACGATCGAGTCCCAGCCGAACGCGTCGTTGCCGAACGTGGCCAGCTCGTCCCAGTCGGCCCGGGAGCCACGGTTGTAGATGAGCCCGTTGATCGCGCTCGACCCACCCAGTGTGCGCCCCCGGTTCCACTCCTCGACCCGCCCGGTCGGTCCGAAGGGCTGGGTCTCGTGGAACCACGAGTACGTGCGGTTGCCGATGAGCTTGCCGAACCCCTTCGGGATCCGGATCATCGGACTGCGGTCGCGTGGCCCCGCCTCCAGGAGCAGGACCCGGCAGGCGGGGTCGGCGGAGAGGCGCTCGGCCAGGACGCATCCCGCGGACCCGGCGCCGACGACGATGTAGTCGTACTGCATCACTCCATCCTCGCATACCGTTGAATCGTTGTCCTCAATTGTCGAGCCGCTACGCTGCGATCGATGGAGGGATCCTCACCGGATGGACAGGACTGGGCCGGGGGCGACTTCCAGCAGCCGCCCCGGACCGACGGCGGCGTGGCGCTGTGCGGCGCGTGCAGCCGGACGGGGTCGTGCCGGCTCGGGCTGACGACCGAACGGCTCGACGACGAGGGCATCGCCCGCTTCGACATCGTGTGCCCGAAGGACAACGAGGGCGGCCCGGGGATCGCGCACGGCGGCTGGACGGCCGGCGTGCTCGACGAGGTGCTCGGCCACGTCCCGATCCTCAACGGCCAGCTCTCGGTGACCGGCACCCTGACCATCCGATTCGAGAAGCCCGTGCCCATCGAGCGCCCGCTGCGGGCCAGCGCGTGGGTCGAGCGGCGCGAGGCCCGCAAGTGGCACATCGCCGGCGAACTCGTCCTCGCCAGTTCCGGTGCCCGGCTCGCCGCCGCCACGGGGATCTTCGTCCTGCGCGACCGTGCCCACTTCGCCCGCTTCGACGACTGGCTCGCCGAGCAGTGACCGGGCGCATGCAGCTCGACGCGACGCTCGACGGCGCCTTCGACACGATCCGGGAGGACGCCGCGGCCCTCGAGGCCGCCGGCTACGACGGGCTGTGGACGGGGGAGAGCAAGCACGATCCCTTCCTGCGTCTGCTCCAGGCGGCCGAGGCCACCGAGCGGGCGACCATCGGCACCTCGATCGCCATCGCGTTCGGGCGCACGCCGCTCACCGTCGCCCACGTGGGCCACGACCTCGCCCGCCACTCGCACGGCCGCTTCGCCCTGGGGCTCGGCTCGCAGGTGAAGGCGCACATCGAACGGCGCTTCTCGATGCCGTGGTCGGAGCCCGCCCGGCGCATGCGGGAGTTCGTCCTCGCCCTGCAGGCGATCTGGGCGAGCTGGCAGGACGGGACGAACCTCGACTTCGCCGGCGACTTCTACACCCACACCCTGATGACGCCGTACTTCTCGCCGCCGGCCCACGAGTTCGGCGCACCGCCGGTGCTCCTCGCCGGGGTCGGCCGTCGCATGACCGAGGTCGCAGGGGAGGTGTGCGACGGCTTCTTCGTTCATCCGTTCACCACCCGCGAGTACCTCGACACGGTCACCCTGCCCGCCCTGCGTCGGGGTCGGGTCGCCGGCGGTCGGGGTGGGCCCGAGGGCGACCTCGACGGCTTCGTCGTCTCGGGGCGCGCCTTCGTCGCCATCGGCCGGGACGACGCCGAGCTGCGCGTCGCGGTCCGGGGTACCAAGAAGCAGATCGCGTTCTACGCGTCGACGCCCGCCTACGCCGGCGTGCTCGAGCTGCACGGCTTCGCCGACCTGCAGCCCGAGCTCGGGCGGATGGTCAAGGCCGGGCGGTGGGACGAGATGGCCGACGCCGTCCCCGACGAGCTCGTGGAGCTCATGGCCGTCGTCGGCGATCCCGACACCGTCGGAGCTGGAGTCGTGGACCGATGGGGTGACGTGTACGACCGGGTGTCGCTGTACGTGAACCACCCGATCGCGCCCGAGGTGCTGGCGGCGGCCGCAGACGCCGTGCGCCGCGCCTGACCCCGGCGCTCAGCCGCCGGCGGCCGGTTCCTTCGGGAGCCCGAGCACCCGCTCGCCGATGATGTTGCGCTGGATCTCCGAGCTGCCGGCGTAGATGGTGTGCGACCGGGCGAAGAGCATCCCGTGCAGGAGGTCGTGGAGCTCGCCGTCGGCGTGGTCGAGGGTGGCGTCGGCGCCGAGGAGTTCGGCTCCGAGCAGTCCGAGCTCCTGGTGCCAGCGGGACCACTGCAGCTTGCCGATCGACGCCTCCGGGCCGGGCCGGCCGTCGCGGAGTACCGAGGTCATGGTGCGGAACCCGCCGAACCGCATGAGCTCGAGACCGATGTAGGTCTCGGCGAGGCGCTGGCGGACCACGGGATCGTCGGTCGCGCCACGGTCGCGAGCGATGGTCCGGAGGCGGTCGAACTCGGCGGCGTAGCGCTTGAGCTGGCCCATGAACGCGGTGCCGCGTTCGAACCCGAGCGTCGCCATCGAGATGCGCCAGCCGTCGCCGGGGTCGCCGACGATCAGGTCGGCGTCGGTGACCGCGCCGTCGAAGAACACCTCGCAGAAGTGGGCGCCGCCCGCCATGTCGACCATCGGCCGGATCTCGATGCCCGGCTGGTCGAGCGGCACGAGCAGGAACGAGATCGACTTGTGCTTCGGCACCTCGGCCGCCGCCAGGTCGGTGTCGCGGGCGAGCACGAAGATCCACTCGGACAGGTGTGCCTGGCTGGTCCACACCTTCTGCCCGTCGATGACCCAGCGGTCGCCGTCGCGCCGGACCTTCGTCGAGAGGCCGGCGAGATCGGACCCGGCCCCGGGCTCGCTGAACCCCTGGCACCAGATCGTCTCGCCGCTGAGGATGTCGGGCAGGAACCGGCGCTTCTGCTCGTCGGTGCCGAGGTGGATCAGCGTCGGTCCGAGCAGCCCCTCGCCGAACGTCCCGGCGCGGGTCGGGCCGCCGGCCCGGGCGTACTCCTCGGCGAAGACGAGCTCCTCCATGACCGTGGCGCCCCGGCCGCCGTACTCGGCCGGCCAGGCGAGCCCGATCCAGCCACCGGCACCCATCTCCCGCTCCCACGCCCGGCGCAGCTCCCACGTCTCGGCCTCCAGTTCGAGCCCGGTGCCGAGCGTGCGGAACTCCCCGGTCAGGTGCTCGTCGAGCCAGCCCCGCACCTCCGCCCGGAATCGCTCTGCATCGTCGCCGTACCTGAAGTCCACGCGTGGCTCCCTCGTCGCTCGCCCGTCCCGTCGGTCCAGCCGGCGGGGTGTCGAGTCGCTTGCTCAAGTCGGCAGATGAGTATACTCTGTCGCCATGGTCGAGAAGCTTTGTGAAGACCGGGTCTGCATCGTCACCGGCGCGGGACGCGGCATCGGACGCGAGTACTCGCTGATGCTCGCCGAGCACGGCGCCAAGGTCGTCGTGAACGACGTCGGGGGCGCGCGCGACGGGTCCGGCACCGACGCCGGTCCGGCCCAGCAGGTCGTCGACGAGATCACCGCGGCAGGTGGCGAGGCCGTCGCCAACACCGCCGACATCTCCACATGGGACGGTGGTCGCGAGATCGTCGAGCAGGCGGTCGAGACCTTCGGCGGCCTCGACGTCGTGATCAACAACGCGGGCATCCTCCGGGACCGCATGCTCTTCTCGATGACCGAGGAGGAGTGGGACTCCGTCATCCAGGTGCACCTGAAGGGCACGTTCGCCACCTCGCGCTTCGCCGCCGAGTACTGGCGGGAGCGGGCCAAGCAGGGCGAGACCAACGACGCCCGGCTCATCAACACGACGTCGGTGGCCGGCATCTTCGCCAACCCCGGCCAGACCAACTACGCCGCGGCCAAGGCCGGCATCGCCGCCTTCACCCAGGTCGCCGCCCAGGAGCTCGGCCGCTACGGCGTCACCGCCAATGCGATCGCACCGGGCGCGCTCACCCGCCTCACCGAGGACCTCGGCCTGCCCGACGGCATCAAGGAGCGGTTCGAGCCGCGCTGGGTCGCCCCGATCGTGACCTGGCTGGCGTCGAGCGAGTCCGCCGACGTCACCGGCGAGGTGATCGAGGCGTGCGGTCTCAACGTGTCGGTCGCCGAGGGGTGGACCCGCGGTCCCACCATCACCGACGGCATCCCGCAGGACCCCGGCGAGGTCGAGCCCGTCCTCCGCAAGCTGCTCGCCGACGCCCGCCCGCGGACGACGATGGCCGACGTCCAGCCCGACCCGTCGCAGTTCTGAGCACGGCCCCGCTCCGACCAGCTCTGATCCGGGCACATCGGCCGCTCCCCCCGGCGGATCGTCCCGATCAGTGCAGCGGCGGCACCCCGTTCCGGAGGTGCCGCCGCTGCCTCCTCTCCCCCTGACCCTCCCCCAGCGGCCGGGCGTCGACGCAGCGGGCACCACCGACCTGGCGTTCCTCGAGCTCGCGATGTCCGCGGGCACCGGCTGGGTGGTGCTGCGTGACGTCCACCTGTCGCCGCTCGGCGGCCTCCACGGCGGTGCGGCGTTGTCGTTCGTCGTCGCCGCCATCGAGTCCGCCACCGGGCTGCCCGCCCGCTGGGCGACCTGCCAGTTCGTGTCGTCGGCGACCGCCGGCGATCGCATCGAGATCCGGGCCGACGTCGTGGCGGCGGGTCGTTCGTCGGCCCAGGTGCAGGTCCGTGGCCGCCTCGGCGGCCAGCTCGTCTTCCACGGCATCGGGGCCACCGGCGCGCCGCGCCACGGCGTGCCCGACCGCACCCTCGTCGCCATGCCCGACGTCGGCCCGCCCGACGCGTACGAGGAGACGGGCATGCCCCTCGACGAGCGCCTCGTCGACCGGGGTCACTTCACGAGCGCCGAATATCGCCGGGTGCCGGGCCACGACGGGCTGCGCATGTGGGTGCGACCCCGGGACCACGCAGGGTCCGGCGACCTGCTGCTGCCCCTGTTCACCGACTACCTCCCCCTCGCCGTGATGCTCGACCTCGGCGTCCCCGACGGTGGCGGCACCAGCCTCGACAACACGATCCGCTACGGCGCCCGGACGACCTCGGCCGGTGGGTGGTTCCTGCTCGACTGCCGGGCCGAGATGACCGTCGACGGCTACGGCAACGCCACGGGGCACGTGTGGACGCCCGACGGCGCGCTGCGCGCCGTCGTCAGCCAGACGTCGATCCAGCGGATGGCGGTGTGACGATGGCCGACGGACTCGACCCGGCCGACCGCAGCGCCGTCCTGGCGCTCGCCGACCGCTACCGCGTGGCCACCGGGGCCGGCGACGGCGACGCGCTCGCCACCCTGATGACGCCCGACGCGACGATCTGGCACAACCACGACGACCGCGTCGTCGACGTCGCGGCCACGCTGCGATCCCTCGCCTGGCTCCATCGCACGGTCGACGGCCTCACGTGGGACGACGACGTCGTCACCGTCACCGAGACGGGCTTCGTGTGGCGGTCGGTCCTGACCGGCACGGCGCCGGGTGGCGCGCTGCGCATCCACTCGTGCGTGGTCGCCGACGTCGAGGACGGCGCGATCGTTCGCATCGCCGAGTACCTCGACAGCGCCGCGCTCCGCGTGCTCCGGTCCTGACGGCCTTGCGGGCCGGCGGAATCAGTCGGAGGCGGGGAGGGGCTTCGCGTCCTTGATCGACAGGGCGACGTCGCCGATCGACAGGCTGCCGGCGCCGGGCTTGGAGCACAGCAGCTCGAGGGTGCCGTCGGGGTCGACGTAGCGCTTGCCCATCGTCGTGCCCTCGGCGAAAGCCGGGTCCGGGGTGCCACTGCCGGCGTCACCGCCGGCGGGTGCCATCGGCTGCCCGCCGCACCGCAGGTCGACGGGATCGCCGGGGGCCTTCACGACCACCACCTGCGTCTCGCACACGCTGGACTGGAATCGGCCACCGGCCTTCAGCTCGACGGTCACGGGGTGCTCCTCACTCGGTTCTCGTCGCCCGGCGCACGCCGCCGGGCGACCGACGTTCTACTACCTGGACGAGCGCGATGCTCGAACCGCTAGATTAGTAGCCTCTATCGTCGGGAGCAACCAACGGACGGGCGACGGCTCACGGTGACCGCCGCCGGGCAGCCGTCGCTGCGGGTGACGGGGCACCCGGAACCTATCCTCGTCCGAACCGCGAGAAGGGGCGAGCATGCACGTCGGAATGGTCCTCGAGATGGCCAGCGAGAGCTTCGATGAACGGGTGGCGGTGTCGTCGCCCGGGGGGACGCTCACGTTCGGGGAGCTCGGACGCCGGGCCCGTCGCGCCGGGACGTTCCTGCGCGACGCCGCCGGCGGCCGGGTGGTCCTCATCGACGAGAACTCGCCCGCCGTGCCCATCGGCATGTTCGGCGCGGCCGTCGCCGCCAAGCCGTTCGTCCCCGTCAACTACCGCCTCGCCGACGACCGGCTGCGGGCCATCCTCGCCCGGGTCGCGCCGGCGACCGTGATCGTCGGCGAGGGCGTCGCCGAGCGCATCGCCGGTGTCGACGGTCTCGAGATCCTCACCCGCGACGAGTTCCTCGCCCGGTCGGCCGACGAGTCGATCGAGCAGGGCGACGGCTGGGGTTGCGACCCCGCCGACTGCGCCGTCCTGCTCTTCACCAGCGGCACCACCGGCGAGCCCAAGGCCGCCGTCCTGCGCCACGAGAACCTGGCCGCCTACGTGGTGGGCTCGGTGGAGTTCGGCGGCGCCGGCGACGACGAGGCCGCCATCGTGAGCGTGCCGCCGTACCACATCGCCGCGATGTCGTCGGTGCTGTCGACCACCTACGGGGGACGCCGGGTCGTCCAGCTCGAGCGGTTCGAGCCCCGCGCCTGGGTCGACGCCGTGCGCCGCGAGCAGGTGACGCACGCGATGGTCGTGCCGACGATGCTGAACCGCATCCTCGACGTGCTCGACGAGGACGGCGAGGGCCTCCCGTCGATGCGCTCGCTCGCCTACGGCGGCGGCCCGATGCCGCGCCCGGTCGTGGAGCGGGCGCTCACGCTGCTGCCCGACCTCGACATGGTCAACGCCTACGGCCTCACCGAGACGGCCAGCACCATCGCCGTGCTCGGCCCCGACGACCACCGGGCCGCGTTCGCGTCCGACGACCAGGCCGTGCGCGACCGACTGGGCTCGGTCGGGCGCCCGCTGCCCACGGTCGAGGTCTCGGTGCGCGACCCGCTCGGCGTCGAGCTCCCGGTCGGTGAGGTCGGCCAGATCTGGGTCCGGGGCGACCAGGTGTCGGGTGAGTACGAGGGCCGGGGGTCGTCGCTCGTCGACGGCTGGTTCGACACCAAGGACGCCGGCCGCATCGACGACGAAGGGTTCCTCTTCGTGCACGGCCGCCTCGACGACGTGATCGTGCGCGGCGGCGAGAACCTGTCGCCCGGCGAGATCGAGGCCGTCCTCGTCGAGCCTCCCGACGTGGCCGAGGCCGCCGTCGTCGGCGTCCCCGACGTCGAGTGGGGCGAGAAGGTCGTCGCCTCCGTGGTGCTGAAGCCCGGCGCCGCGACCACCGAGGACGACCTCCGCGCCCACGTCCGGTCGGCGCTGCGTTCGGCGGCCACGCCCGAGCACATCGCGTTCACCGACGAGCTCCCGTTCAACGAGACCGGCAAGCTGCTCCGCCGCGTGCTCCGCGACGAACTCGCCGACCGCTACGGCACCGCCGACGTCTGATCCCCGCACCCCTCGGAAACTGGCAGGACGAGCGGAACACCCGCGCCCCGGACCCGTCACCCCTCGGGAAAACTGGCAGGACGAGCGGAACACCTTCGGTGACGCATCGCCGGGTGGCGTGACGCCGACCACGCCGGTTCGGTGTCGAATCGCACGGATCGGTCGTGACCGCGGTCGTACCTTGCGGCGGCACGGCGGGCCGTGCGTCCTGGGGAGGTTGCCGTGGAGCGGATCGTGGTGGGTAGTGACCTGACGGCGCGCTCGGGCGCGGCCGTGCACCTGGCTGCCGATCTGGCCCGCGCCCAGCAGGCCGTGCTGCACCTCGTCACGGCGTGCCGACCCCCGGTGGTGGCCGGCGCTGCCGAGGTCGTGCCCGTGCCGGACCACCGCAAGATGCTCGCCACGGCTCGGCTCGACCTCGAGGCGATGGCCGTCAACCTGCGCAAGACCGGTCTCGACGTCGAGACCCACGTCTGCGACGGCGAGCCGTCCCACGTCCTGTGCGAGGTCGCCCGCACCGTCGGCGCCGAACTGATCGTGGTCGGGAACCGACGGATGCAGGGACCGGCGCGCCTGCTCGGGAGCGTCCCGAACCGCGTCGCCCACCACGCCGACTGCAACGTCCTCATCGCCCGGACCGGCTGAGCGACCGGCGGTACGTTCGGGGCCGTGACCGCGGGTTCGTTCTTCACCGCCGCCGAGTGTCCCTGCGGCAGCGGGCGGCGCACCGCCGTGTGCTGCGCGCCGATCCTCGGCGGTGCGCCCGCCCCGACCGCCGAGGCCCTCATGCGGTCGCGGTACACCGCCTACGTCCGGGAGGACGTCCGCCACCTCCTCGCCTCGTGGCACCCGTCGACCCGGCCGGCCGACGTCGCCGTCGGCGTCCAGCACTGGCTCCGGCTCGAGATCGTCGAGGTGCTCGACGGCGCGCCGGACGACGAGGTCGGCGTCGTCGAGTTCGAGGCGACCTTCCGCGACGTCGACGACCAGGTGCGCGTGCTGCAGGAACGCAGCCTGTTCCGGCGCGACGGTGGCGTGTGGCGCTACGTCGGCCCGGAGTCCGCCCAGGTCTCCTGACGAACTCAGCCGCTCGCCGGCGACGACCGGGGCCCGGTGGCCGCCCGGTCCAGGTGCCGGTCGACGCAGGCCAGCACGTCGGCCTCGTCGCCCGAGCGCAACGCCTTGACGAGCGCGCGGTGCTCGGCGACCACGGTGCGGGGCTCGGGATGGGCGTCCCGGAGACCGGCGAGGCACAGCCGGGTCTCGACGAGGAGGGTCGCGAACATGCGGTTGAGCCTTGCGCTGCCCGCCGCCTCGACCATCGCCTCGTGGAAGCGCAGGTCGAGGTCGGCCAGCGCGGACCACGACCCGCCCTTGGCCTCCGCCGCCATCTCGGTCACCAGGGCGCCGAGGGCGCGCAGGGCTGCAGGGTCGCTCGCCCGGGCGACGCGACGGGCCGCCTCCCGCTCGACGGCGCGGCGGGCGGCGTAGACGTCGGCGACGTCGGCGGGGGACAACTCGACCACGAAGACGCCGCGGTGCGGCCGGGCCTCGAGCAACCCCTCCTGCACCAGGCGCTGGAAGGCCTCCCGGACGGGCCCGCGCGACACG
Source organism: Acidimicrobiales bacterium (assembly GCA_041984725.1). Classification (GTDB taxonomy): domain Bacteria; phylum Actinomycetota; class Acidimicrobiia; order Acidimicrobiales; family Salinilacustritrichaceae; genus Salinilacustrithrix. Next base: position 19,744 of record JBHIXO010000027.1, read on the forward strand.
CCGAGCTGCGACGCCAGCTGCACCTCGGTCAGCTGGGTGCCGGCGGCGAAGGAGCCGTCGGCGATCCGGTCGCGGATGGCATCGGCGACGAGCAGCGATGTCGGACGGCGTTCGACCGGATCGAGGGTCGGAGAGGACACGGCGCAGCTCCCTGGCTCGCCCGGAGCCGGTGTCCCGGGCTGTCGATTGTCGACAATCCTACCGTGCTACCGTCCGCCCGGTGAGTCGAGCCGAGCCGAGCGTCGTGGTGCTCGTCGCCCCCGGCGATCCCGATCCCCCGGAGCTCGATGCCGTGCGTTCCCTCGTCGCCGTCGACGTGGCGCGGGACGAAGACGGGGTCCGCGCCCGGCTCGATGCGTCCATCCTGTGCTCGTACGACTTCCGGACCGATGTCGTCCACGCCCTCGGCCCGGATGCCGCCTCCTTCGACTGGATCCACGCCGCCAGCGCAGGCGTCGACGCCGTCCTCACCCCGGCGGTCCGGGACGCCGAGGTGCTCGTGACCAACGCCCGCGGCGTGTTCGACCGCCCCATCGCCGAATACGTGCTCGGCCTGCTCCTCGCGTTCTGCAAGGACCTGCCCGCGACCCTCGAGCACCAGCGGGCGGCGACGTGGCGGCACCGAGAGACCCGCCCCTTCGCCGGGCGGCACGTGCTCGTGGTCGGCGCCGGCTCGATCGGGGCCACGATCGGCCGGCTCTGCGCCGCGGTCGAGGCCGAGGTCCGCGGGGTGGCGAGCCGCGCCCGCCACGACCCCGACCTCGGCCCGCTCGCCACGCCCGACGACCTGCCCGAGCTGCTCGGGTGGGCCGACGACGTCGTGGTCGCGGTCCCGCTCACCGATGCGACGCGCGGCCTGTTCGACGACGCCGCGTTCGCGGCCCTGCGGCCGGGCGCCACGTTCGTCAACATCGGCCGGGGGCCCGTGGTCGACGAGGCGGCGCTCCTGGCCGCGCTCGACCGTGGCCAGGTCTCGGCCGCCGGGCTCGACGTCTTCCACGAGGAGCCGCTGCCGCCGGACCACCCGTTCTGGGCCCGTCCCGACGTGGTCGTCTCCCCCCACATGTCGGGCGACGAGGTCGGCTGGGAAGCCGCCCTCACCCGGCAGTTCGTCACCAACCTCGAGCGGTGGATCGCCGGGCTCGTCCCCGAGCACGTCGTCCACGGCCGGATCCCCGAGGAGCGGCCATGACCGATCACGACATCGCCTGGATGGACGCGCACCAGCTCCTGGCCGCCTACCGCGACTCGCAGCTCTCGCCGGTCGAGGTCGCGACCGCACTGCTCGGCCGCATCGACCGGTACGACGGTGACGTCAACGCGTGGTGCCTCGTGGACGAGGAGCGGACGCTCGGCTGGGCCCGGGCGTCGGAGGCCCGCTGGCTGCGGGGCGAGCCCGCCGGGCTGCTCGACGGCGTGCCGGTCGCGGTGAAGGACGTGTTCCTCACCGAGGGCTGGCCCACGAGGAAGGGGTCGCTGAACGTCGACGTGGCCGGCCCGTGGCCCGACGACGCCCCGGCCGTCGCCGCCCTGCGTCGCCATCACGCCGTGCCGCTCGGCAAGACCACCACGCCCGAACTCGGCTGGAAGGGCGTGACCGACGCGCCCGCGTACGGCATCACCCGCAACCCGTGGGACCCGTCGACCACGCCCGGCGGTTCGAGCGGGGGGAGCTCGGCGGCGCTGATGACCGGCACGGCGCCCCTCGCGCTCGGGACCGACGGCGGCGGTTCGATCCGGATACCCGCCGGCTTCTCCGGGCACGTCGGCCACAAGCCGACCTGGGGTCGGGTCCCGCTCTGGCCCGTGAGCCCGTACGGCCTGCTCTCGCACGCGGGCCCGATGACCCGGACCGTCGCCGACACCGCACTCCTGCTGCGCGTGCTCGCCGAACCCGACCCCCGCGACGCCATGGCGCTGCTGCCCGACGCCACCGACTGGGTCGCCGCGCTCGCCGGGGGCATCGCCGGCGACGGACCGGTGCGCGTCGCGGCCAGCGTCGACCTGGGGTTCGTCGACGTCGACCCCGAGGTGGCGGCCGCCTTCTCGGCGGCGGTCCGCGTCCTCGACGACCTCGGCGCGGTCGTGTCCGAGTGCGACCCCGGCTTCGAGGACCCGCTCGAGACCTACCGCACGCTCTGGAACACCGGCGCCGCCGAGGCCACCGCCGGGCTCGGCCCCGAGGCGCGGGCCCGGATGGATCCCGGCCTCGCCGGCATCACCCAGGAGGGCCGGGACCACTCGGCGGTCGAGTACCTGCAGGCGGCGTCGGCCCGGGGTCGGCTCGCCGAGACGATGAGCCTGTTCCACCTGCAGCACGACGTGCTCGTCACGCCCACGCTGCCGATCCCGGCCTTCGGCGCGGGCCGGGACGTTCCCGACGGCTGGCCGAGCCCGCACTGGCCGACGTGGACCCCCTTCAGCTACCCCTTCAACCTCACGCAGCAGCCGGCGTGCTCGGTGCCGTGCGGGTTCACGAGCGGCGGTCTGCCGATCGGGTTGCAGATCGTCGGTCGGCGCGGCGA
>JBHIXO010000028.1:0-22124 GCA_041984725.1 Acidimicrobiales bacterium
TGTCCTCGAGGCCGCCGGGGCGGCTGGTGAGCCCCCATGCCGCCGCGTGCCGGTCACGGGCGTCGGCGAGATCGGCGTCGAGATCGCGCTCGGCGAACCGGTCCCGGCCGGCGGCGACGGCCAGGCGGCGCGCCCCGACGGCGGCCAGTCCGGCGGCGGCGGCGAGACCGGCGTCGACGGGGTCGCGGTCGTCCCACCGGTCGACGGTCGTGTCGAGCAGGTCGAGCACCTCGGCGAGGGCGTCGTCGCCGGCGAGGTCCCCGGCATCGCGGGGCGGTCGCCGCACGACCGCCTCCCACAGCGGGCTCGCGTTGAACGACCGGACACCGAGGCGCCGGTGGACGTGGCCGAGCGCGGTGAGTCGGGCGCCGAGCCCGGGACGCTCCGTGAGGTCGTCGATCGCCGCCTCGACCTCGGCCTCGCTGGGTGGCGTGCCCGTGCGGGCCGCGAGGCCGAAGTGGACGAGCGGCGGGAGTGAGACGGCCGGCGGCTGGTGATGGCCGTTGTCGCCCCAGTCGGTGAGCACGACGCCGACCGCGCCCTCGGCGATCGCGGTGGTGACGGCGTCGTCGATGTTGGCGCGGGCGTCGTCCCAGCGGCCGATGAAGCTGTTCCAGGTGGAGGTGCCCGGGGCGAGCCGGTACCGGCACCCGGCGGCGGCGAAGGCCCGGGTGTGCGCGGCGAAGCCGACGAGCCCGTCGTCGGGCAGGCCGAGCCGGTCGACGAGGTCGGCGCCGAGCACCGCCCGCAGCGACGGCGCGTCCGGCCCGAGCGGCGCCTCGTAGTGCCAGACCACCGGGGTGGCCGCGGCCGGCAGCGCGGCGAGCAGGTCGGCCCGGTCGCGCAGGATGTCGCCCCAGAACAGGACCTCGTGACCATCGGCGACGAGGGGATCGATCAGGCGGCGGAGGTGCTCGAGGTACACGGCGGTCCGACCGCGCTCGCGCACCAGCGGGGCCGACCACCCCTCGCCCAGCTCGAAGGGTTCGTCGCCCCCGATGTGGATCGTCGTCGAGGGGCACGCGTCGAGCACGCCCCGGAACAGGTCGAGCGCGAACGCCGCGTTCTCCTCCGTGGGTGCGAGCGTGGTCGGGCCGATCGGGCCCCGTCCGGCGACGGCGGGGTCGGCCGCGGCGAGCTCCGCACGGTGCCGGTAGGCGTCGTGGCGCAGGAAGCGCTCCATGTGCCCGAAGCCGTTGAGGCACGGGACGAGGTCGAGGCCGTCCTGTTCGCAGCGGACTCGCAGCCACGCCAGGTCGTCGGCGGTCATCGGGGATGCGTCACGCCAGACGACCTCGTGCTCGGGCCAGGCGTAGGTGTGCTCGGTGTAGAGCTGCAGCTCGGTGTAGTCGAGCGCGCCGAGGATGCCGACGAGCTGGTCGAGCGACTCGCGGGTCGGTACGCGGTCGCGGGAGATGTCGAGCATGTAGCCCCGGACGTCGAGGCCGGACGGCGGCGGTTGTCCGCTCATGTGCCGTGTCTACCCGCGGTCGCGACCACCGTGACGTGGCACGCTCGGCGGGTGAGCCGCCCCCTCGCCATGCGCTTCGTCACCTCGGCCGACTCGATCGAGCGTCTGCCGCCGACGACCGCCGAGGTCACCGTCGTCGGACGGTCCAACGTCGGCAAGTCGTCGTTGCTGAACGCGCTCGCCAACCAGAAGCAGTTGGCCAAGACGTCGAAGACCCCGGGCCGAACCCAGCTGCTGAACTGCTTCGCCCTCGACTCGGGCGGCACGGTCGTCGACTGCCCGGGCTACGGCTACGCCAAGGTGCCCGCCGGGGTGCGGGCCGGGTTCCAACCGATGATCGAGGGCTACCTGCTCGGCCGTGAGGAGCTGCGTATGATCGCCGCGCTCGTCGACGGGGAGATCGGCCCGACGAAGTCCGACGTCCAGTTGCTGGAGTGGCTCCACCACCACGACCTGCCGGTGACGGTCGTGGCGACGAAGCACGACAAGGTGAAGGCCAAGGTGCGCGAGCGCCGCAAGCGCGACCTGGCCGCCGGCTGCGGGGTCGAGCGGGGCGACGTGCTCTGGGTGTCGGCGCACAACGGCGTGAACGTCGACGTGTTGCGCGACCGATTCCGGGAATGGCTGTCGTGAGGTCGTCGTTGTCCTCGCCGTGGACCTGACGACGACCCGGGGAGCGACCAGCGGACCGGGGGCGTCGCGGTTCTTCCCCGGCTGGATCGTCGTCGGCGCGGCCTTCGTCCTGATGATGGCGAACGCCGGCTTCATCTTCTACGGACAGGCCGTCTACCTCGACGCGCTCACCGACGAGCGGGGCTTCTCGACCGGGGCGGCGTCGCTCGGCCAGTCGATCGTGTTCGTCGTCGGCGGCCTCGTCGGCCCCCGCATCGGCCGGCTGATCACCGATCGCGACGTCCGGCTCGTGGTGGCGATCGGCCTGGTCGTCTCGTGGGTCGCGCTGGTGCTGCTCGGCCGGGTGCAGGAGCTGTGGCAGCTCTACGCCGTGAACGTCGTGCTCGGGGTCGGCTTCAGCGCCGCCGGCCTCGTCCCCGCCACGACCGTCGTCACCCGCTGGTTCGAGGCGAAGCGATCGGTGGCGCTCGCCGTGGCGTCGACCGGGCTGTCGGTCGGCGGGCTCACGTTCACCCAGCTCGTCAGCTGGTGGATCCGCGAGGACGGCATCCGGATCGCGACACCGTGGCTCGTGCTGGTGTGGGCGCTCGTGACGGTGCCGGTCGTGCCGTTCCTGTGGCCGTCGCCGGCGAGTCGGGGCATCCTCGCCGCCGGTGCCGTCGCCGGGGTCGAGGCGGTCGGCGCTCCGTACGAACGGGCGATCCGCTCGCGGTTCTTCCGGGCGGTCACGGCGGGCTACGTCCTGGTGCTCGGGATGCAGGTCGGCGGCATCAGCCACCTGGTCAAGCTCGGCAACGAACGGGCCGGCGACGGCTCGGGCGGCCGCCTGATCGCCGGGCTCACGATCGCGAGCGTCGTGGCGCGCCTGATCGGCGGGGTCGTCGCCGACCGTCGTCCGCTCGTGTGCCTGACGGTCGGGTTCGGTGCCGTGCAGGCGCTCGGGCTGCTGTTGCTCGCGTTCGTCGACGACGGCGCGGTCCTCGTCGCGTGCGCCGTCCTGTTCGGTGCGACCATCGGCAACCTCCTGATGCTGCAGCCGTTGCTGTTCGCCGACGCGATGGGCACGCGGGACTACGCCCGCATCTTCGCCCTGAACCAACTCGTCGTGGTCGCCGGCGTGGCGCTCGGGCCGTTCCTCCTCGGCGTCCTGCACGACGCCGCCAGCTACCGCCTGTCGTACATCGTCGCCGCCGCGATCGGTGCGGTGGGGACGTCGATCATCGCAAGGGCCGGGAGCACCGAACGGGCCCGCGCCGAGCTCTGGGAGCACGCGGCCGGACCGGCGGCCGAGCCGGCCCGGCGGTAGAAACGGCGCCTCGGTAGATTCGCCACGGTGAGCGACGAACTCCGACGACTGCTCGACGAACTCGGCTCGGCCATCGAGGCGGCCCAGGCCGACGGCGAGATCGACGCAACCGAGCGCTCCCACCTGCGCGACCTCGTCGGTCGCGTCGAGGGAGTGCTGGCCGAACCGGAGGGTGAGCACCACGGCGTGGGCGACCAGCTCGAGGAGGCGGCCATCCGGTTCGAGGGTCGTCACCCCACCATCGCCGCCGCCATCCGCTCCGCCGTCGACACGCTCAGCGGCTACGGCATCTGAACCCCCGCCCGTCAGGCGCGGGTGATCAGCGTGATGCCGTCGCCGACGGGGAGCATCACGGCGCGGCAGTCGTCGCGGGCGGCGACGTGGTCGTTGAAGTCGAGGATGGCGCGCAGGTTGTCATCGGTCGACGGGTCGCCGTCCACGACCGTGCCGGACCACAGCACGTTGTCGACGACGATGACGCCCCGGTCGGCGAGGCGGGGGAGCAGCAGGTCGAGGTACGTGGCGTAGCCGCCCTTGTCGGCGTCGACGAACGCGAGGTCGACCGGCGTGTCGTCGAGGGTCGCGAGCGTGTCGGCGGCCGGGCCGATGACGAGGTCGATGCGGTCGTCGAGGCCGGCCTCCGCCCACGCGTCGCGAGCGAGCGCGGTCCACTCCTCGCTCACGTCGCAGCACAGGAGACGTCCGCCCGGCGCGAGGCCGCGGGCGATGCAGATCGACGAGTACCCCGTGAAGGTGCCGACCTCGACCGCGAACCGGGCGCCGACGAGGTGCGTGAGCGTGGTCAGGAACGCGCCCTGCTCGGGACCGATCTGCATGCCCGACACCGGACCGAGCTCGGCGGTGCGCTCGGCGAGGCCGGCGAGCACCGGGTCGGGGACGAAGCTGCGCGCCGTGATGTAGTCGTGGAGCGCGTCGCTGATGCTGAAGGCACGGGACATGCCCGGAGGCTAGGAGTCCACGGGTCGTACCACAGACGAAACTTGCGGCCGTTCCGGCGAACCCTCCACCAGAACGGCCGCATGTTCACCTGGGTGATCCGCCACGGCCACGCATGCGAGGCGGCGGTTGCGTACCGTCCGGGACGTGGGACCTGGCCACGACGCCCGAACGGCCGTGATCGACCGGCTCGCCGCGATGGCGCGCGAGCGTCAGCCGGGTCGGGCGGGAGAGGAGACGGCCGAGTTCCTCGCCGAGTACTACGGCGGCTCCGCGGTCGACGACCTCGAGGCGGCCGAGCCGATCGACCTCTACGGCGCGGCGCTCGCCCACCGCCGGCTGGGCGACGAGCGCGTCGCCGGCGACGCCGTGGCCCGCGTGCTGGCGCCTCGCGTCGACGTGCACGGGTGGGCGTCGCGTCACGCCGCCGTGCAGGTCGTCACCGACGACATGGCCTTCGTCGTCGACTCGATCCGCATCGCGATCGCCCGGCACGGCCTCGGCATCCACGTGCTCCACCACCCGATCATCGACGGGGTGTCGCTGGTCCACGTCGAGGTCGACCGCCACGCCGAGGCCATCGCGACCGTGCTCGAGAACGAGATCGTGAGCGCGCTGCACGATGCCCGGCTCGCCGTCGAGGACTGGCGGGCGATGGTCGAGCGGATGCGCAACGCGGTCCCGGTGCTCGCCGGCGAGGGGGCGGCCTCGGTCCCGGCCGACGAGCTCGACGAGGCGACGGCGTTCCTCACGTGGCTGACCGACGACCACTTCACGTTCCTCGGCGCCCGTGACTACGAGGTGGTGGACGACGGCGGCGAGGTCGTGGTCCGCCGGGTCGCCGGCACCGGGCTCGGGATCCTGCATGACGACGAACCCGGCTCGACGAAGCTGTCGCCCGACGGGCGCCGACTCGCGCTCGCTCCCGAACCGCTGACCCTGACGAAGGCGAACGCGATGGCGACCGTCCACCGCCCGTCCCGGCTCGACTACGTCGGAGTCAAACGGTTCGACGACGCGGGCCGGGTCGTCGGCGAGCGCCGGTTCCTCGGCCTCTACTCCGCCCGGCTCTACGCGACGTCGCCGGACACGATCCCGTTGCTGCGGGCCAAGATCCGCGACGTCCTGGAGCTCGCCGGCTACCCGCCCGAGACGCATTCGGCGAAGGATCTCCTCGCCATCCTCGACACGTACCCACGCGACGAACTGATCCAGGTACGCCCACCCGAGCTGTGCCGGACCGCGGTGGCGATCCACGAGCTCCAGGAGCGCCGCCGGACGCGCCTCTTCCTCCGACGTGAGGACTGGGGGCGCTTCTGGTCGGCGCTGGTGTACCTGCCGCGCGATCGCTACAACACCGACACCCGGCTCGCCATCGAGCGCATCCTGGCTGACGGCCTCGGCGGGTCCGACGTGACGTACGAGGCCCGGGTGTCGGAGTCGACGCTCGCCCGCCTCCACTACGTCGTCCATGCCGACGCCGTGTCGGTCGACGGCGTCGACGTGGCCGAGCTGGAGCGCCGCATCGCGACGACGACGCGGAACTGGTCGGACGATCTCCACGACCTGCTCGTGGAGGAACGCGGCGAGGACGCCGGCGTCGTGCTGGCCGAGCGCTACCGCGACGCGTTCGGCGCCGGGTACCGCGCCGACCACTCGCCCCGCCTCGCCGCCGCCGACATCGGGCGGCTCGAGGCCCTCGACGGCGACGGCATCGACTACCTCCTGCACCGCCGCCTCGAGGCCCCGCCCGACGAGCTGCGCCTGCGGGTCTACCGGTCCGGGCCCGGCATCCTCGTCTCCGACCTCGTGCCCGTGCTCGAGGACCTCGGCGCGCGGGTCATCGACCAACGGCCCTACCACGTCCGGGCCGAGGGCGCTCCCGAACGGCACGTGTACGACATGGGGTTGCGGATCGACGTCCCGGGCGGCGTCGACGTGGACCGCGACGGCGCCCGCGTCGTCGACGCACTCCACGCGGTCTGGCAGGGCCGGATGCGCAGCGACGGGCTCAACCGGCTCGTGCTGTCGGCCGACCTCGCGTGGCGGGAGGTGGTGGTCCTGCGGGCCTACAGCCGCTACCTGCGCCAGACCGGCACGCCGTTCTCGACCGAGTACGTCGAGCACTGCATCACCGCGCATCCCGAGATCGCGAACGCGCTGATCCGCCTGTTCCACGCCCGTTTCGACCCACCGGTCGACGACGACTCCGCCGCCGCGCTCGACGGGATGATCGTGGCGCTGCTCGACGACGTCGCCAGCCTCGACGAGGACCGCATCCTGCGGGCGATGCTCCACCTGGTCCGCGCCACGCTGCGGACCAACGTGCGCCGGGTGGATGCCGACGGTGCGTCGCTCCCGTATCTCTCGTTCAAGCTCGACCCGGCGGCGATCCCGGAGCTGCCCCTGCCGCGCCCGCATCGGGAGATCTTCGTGTACTCGCCGCGGGTCGAGGGCGTGCACCTGCGTGGCGGGCGGGTCGCTCGTGGCGGACTCCGCTGGTCGGACCGGCGGGAGGACTTCCGCACCGAGGTACTGGGTCTCATGAAGGCGCAGATGGTGAAGAACGCCGTCATCGTCCCGTCCGGCGCCAAGGGCGGGTTCGTCTGCAAGCAGCTGCCCGACGACCCGGCGGCCGCGCGTGACGAGGTGGTCGACTGCTACCGCACCTTCGTCCGGGGCCTCCTCGACGTCACCGACAACATCGTCGACGGCGTCGTCGTCCCGCCGCCGGGCGTCGTCCGTCACGACGACGACGATCCCTACCTGGTCGTCGCGGCCGACAAGGGGACGGCGACGTTCTCGGACCTGGCCAACGAGGTCGCGTCGGAGTACCGCTTCTGGCTCGGCGACGCCTTCGCCTCCGGTGGCTCCGCGGGCTACGACCACAAGGGCATGGGCATCACGGCGCGGGGTGCGTGGGAATCGGTGAAGCGCCACTTCCGCCAGCAGGGCGTCGACGTCCAGCGCGACCCGGTGACGGTCGCGGGCATCGGTGACATGGCCGGCGACGTGTTCGGCAACGGGATGCTCCTCTCGCCGGCGATCCGCCTCGTCGCCGCCTTCAACCACCTGCACGTCTTCCTCGACCCGGACCCGGATCCCGAGGCGTCGTTCGCCGAACGGCGCCGGCTCTTCGATCTCCCGCGTTCCACCTGGGACGACTACGACCGGTCTGTCCTGTCCCCGGGCGGCGGGATCTTCCCGCGGTCGGCGAAGTCCGTCCCGCTCTCGGAGGAGGTGCGGGCGCTCCTCGGGGTCGACGCCGAGGCGATGGCGCCGAACGCGCTGATCGCCGCCACCCTCCGCGCGCCCGTCGACCTGCTGTGGAACGGCGGGATCGGCACCTACGTGAAGGCGTCCACCGAGACCCACGCCGACGTCGGCGACAAGGCGAATGACGCCGTGCGCGTCGACGCCGTCGAACTGCGGTGTCGGGTCATCGGCGAGGGCGGCAACCTGGGGCTCACCCAGCGCGGACGTGTCGAGTTCGCGAGCCGGGGCGGCCGGGTGAACACCGACGCCATCGACAACTCCGCGGGGGTCGACTGCTCCGACCACGAGGTCAACATCAAGATCGTGGTCGACGCCGTCGCCGCCGCCGCCGGCGACCTGACGACGAAGCAGCGGGCCGAGTTGCTCGCGTCGATGACCGACGAGGTCGCAGCGCTCGTGCTCGCCGACAACGTCCGCCAGAACCAGGCCCTCGTCAACGCCGAGGTGCAGTCGGCATCGCTCGTCGAGGTGCACCAGCGCTACCTGCGTGCCCTCGAGTCGAGCGGTCGCATCGATCGCGCCGTCGAGTTCCTCCCCACCGACGACGAGCTCGCCGAGCGGCGAGCCGAGGGGCGGGGGCTGACCTCACCCGAGTTCGCCGTCCTCCTCGCCTACACGAAGAACGTGCTCGCCGACGAGCTGCGTGCCGGGACGCTCCCCGACGACCCGTGGTGCGATCGTCTCCTGCTCGGCTACTTCCCGGCCGCGCTCCGCGACCGTTACCCGGACCGCATCCGTACGCACCGCCTCCGCCGCGACATCGTGGCGACCATCCTCGCCAACGAGGTCGTCGACCACCAGGGGATCACGTCCCTGTACCGCGTGCGCGACGAGACCGGTGCCGGCGCGCAGGACGCGACCCGGGCGGTCGTGGTGGCGACCGAGGTCTTCGACCTGCCCCGCTTCCGCGCCGAGGTGGCCGAGCTCGACCTCTCGGTCCCGTCCGAGGTGCAGACGCGCATGCTGCTCGACGCCCGCAAGCTGGCCGAACGCGGCGCCCGCTGGCTCATCCGGGCGCGCGACGACGCGTCGATCGGCGAGCAGCTCGAGCGCTACGGCCCGGGGGTTTCGACCCTCATCGATGCCCTGCCCGAGCTGCTGGTGGGCGACGAGCGGGTGACCTACGACGGCCACCGTTCCGGCCTCGTCGACGCCGGGGTCCCCGTCGACCTGGCGCGGCGAGCGGCGGCCTTCGAGGAGCTGTTCGGCGCGCTCGACGTCGTCGTCACGGCGGAGGAGACCGACGCGCCGGTCGAGGCGGTCGCCGGGGTGCGCTTCGAGCTCGAGGACCGCCTCGGGATCGTGTGGCTGCTCGACCAGGTGGCGGCGTTGCCCCGCGACACCCGGTGGCAGTCGTTGGCCCGGCTGTCGTTGCGCGAGGACCTGCTGTCGCAGCTCCGGCGGCTGACCGGGTTGGTCGTCGCGACGACCGACGACACGGCGAGCGCCACCGAGCGGGTGGCGGCGTGGTCCGCCGAGCGGTCCGCCGCGGTCTCGCGACTCGCCCACGTGCTCGGCGAGATCCGGGGCGCCGGCACCGCCGACCTCGCCATCCTGTCGGTGGGGTTGCGCGAGGTCGCGCAGCTGGCCTGACGGTCGCCCGGGAACCCGGTCAGAACGATCGGTAGACCTCGTTGCCGGACCGGTCGACCTCGCGGCCCTGGCGGTTCAGCGTGATCCGGGGCCGCTTCAGCAGGCGGGTGCGGCGCTCGTCCTTGATGATGGTGGTCTCGCGGGTCGTCATCGGCTTGCCGGCGATGGCGGCGTGGTGGTGGCGAGACGCGAAGAGGGCGGCGGTGAAGCGGACCCGCTGGTCGTAGTCGGTCCAGCGCGTCGGGGCGAAGCGGTCGGGGTGCTCGGGCGCGAGGCCGATCGCCTCGCGCAGCTCGGGTGTGTCGGCGGTGCGCTCCCAGTAGGCGACGTCGTACGGGCCGCCGTTGGGTCCGGTGACGGGGCGCCCGAGGCGGACGACCTCGTCGCCGGTGACGACGACGAGCACGTGGCGGGTGAGCAACTCGACCGTGGTCTCGGCCAGCCAGCGCGTCGCCCCCTCCACCGGCTTCTCGCGGCCGGTCATCGCCCGCAGCAGCGCCTCGACGGGTTTGAGCACGTGGGTGACCGGGCTCGACAGGCTGCGCTCCACGACCTGCTGGAGTCGGAGTTGCTCGTACGCCGCGATGTGGATGTTGGCGGCGAGGACGAGTTCGCCGCGCTCGTCGTCGGTGGCGGCGATGCGGGCCTTTCCGAAGCACGCGATGCCGTCGCGGAACCGTTCGATCGGCGCCTCGCCGAGGCTGCCCTCCTCGGGGACCGGTTCCAGGGTGGCCGCCCACGCGGTGATCTCGTCCACGGTCGGGGTGCGCTCGCCGAACTCGTCGACGAGCGAGCGGACGGCGGTGGCGATCTCGAAGAACACGTCGCGGTTGCCGAATGCGAGGCTCCGCTCGGCGAGGCGCGTCGCCGTGGTCAGGAGCCGCATCACGGCGCCGATCGCGACGTAGCGGCGCGCCCGCCGGCCGATCCACTGGTTCAGCAGGTCGTCGGTGCCGGCCTCGGCTGCGGCCTCGGTGAGGGAGCGGACCTCGTGCCAGCGGATCCCGACGCCGATCGTCTTCGACGTCCACTTCGCCCACCCCGGCCAGTTCACGGTGTCGCTGCGCGTGAAGTCCTTCAGCAGCAGGGAGAGCTCGTGGTAGGCGAGCGTGATCTCGTTGTTGCGCATCGAGTCGTCCTCGAGCGCGTGGATGGCGGCGATCTCGGCGTGCGAGATGCCCGGTTCCTCGAGCACCTCAATCCACCCCGGTGGTCGCGAGCAGTGCCTCGATGGCGGCGCGGACGTGGTCGGTGACCGCGTCGACCCCACCGTCGGCGACCGAGCGGGCGGACCGGCGGACGTCGTCGCTCAGGCGGTGGTCGAGGTGCGAGCGGGCGGTCACGTACGCGGCGGAGCGGTTCCAGACGGTCTCCTCCAGCGCGAAGGCGATGGCGGCGGCGGTGCGATCGTCGCCGATCGCGACGAGCGGCCCGAGGCAGCGGACGAGCACCTGTTGGGCGTTGTCGGGTTCGCGGCCGACGTCGTCGAGCACCTCGGCGAGGCGGTCGAGCGCCGTGACCGGGTCGCCCTTGGCGGCGAGGTCGGCGAGCGCCCACCGCGACTGGTTGGTCATGCGCACGTTGTCGACCGACTGCGCGAGTTCGAGCGCGACGGTGAGGGCGCGCTCGGCCCGGCCCGGGGAGTTCACGAGCAGCATGTTGCCCTCGCAGAACCCGGCCATCGCCCGGATCGACGGGCTGCGGGCGGCGTCGGCGGTCGCCCGCAGGCGACGGACGGCCTCGGTGGCCAGGTCGGGCTCGCCGCCGTAGGTGAGCACGGTGGCCTCGGCGTAGGCGCTGACCGCGTGGGCGAAGGGGTCGTCGCCGATCTCGTCGATGCGGTCGCGCAGTTCGCCCATGCGGCGCATGCCGTGGCCCACGCGACCCGACAGGAACGTGGAGAGCGCGAGCGTGCTCCGCGCCATCCACGCGTCGCGACGTCGCCGGCTCCCGGCCGGCGCGTCGTCGGCGACCTCGACCGCTCGTTCGGCGAGCGCGATCGCCGTCTCGGTGTCGTTGCGGCGCATCGCCTCCTCGGCCGCGATCGCGGCGACGAGCACGATGGGCCCGGTCTCCCACGCCTCCGGCGTGTCGGCCACGCGCCGCGCCCAGGTCCCGACCTCGGTCGACCGCATCGTGGCGTGCTGGATGAGCGCAGCGACGAGCTCGCCGGCGGCGGTCACGTCCCCGCGGGCGAGCAGGCGGCCGTGGGCGGCGCGGAGGTCGTCGAACGCCACGCCGATCGCGTCGACCCAGCGGCGTTCGTCCGGGCCGCTGAGCCGGCGTCCGGCTTCGATCGCCTCGGCGACGACCGCACGGTCGAACGACGTCGCCAGCGTGGCGCCGGCGTCGTCCTCGTCCAGCCGCTCGCGCGCGTAACGCCGCACGATCTCGAAGTGCCGGAAGGTGGTGGGTCGCTGCCGGGCGTCGACGCGGAGCAGCGACCGGTCGACGAGGTTGCCGAGCAGGGTGTCGAGCCGGTCACGCCGGTCGTCGGGCCGCGCGTCGTCGCCGCGGGCGTCCGGCTCGGGGAGCAGGCGGACGGCGCGGTCGACGGTGAAGGCGCCCCCGAAGACGGCGGTGGCGCACAGGGCCCGCTGTTCGGCGGGTTCGAGCAGCTCGTACGACCACGCCACGGCACCGTGCAGCCAGTCGGGCGCTCGCCGCTCGAGCGACTCGGCGATCTCGTCGGGGTGGTGCGTGCGGGCCCGGGCGGCGGCCAACTCGATCGGCAGGGGCAGGCGGTCGAGCCGGTCGACGAGGCCGGTGCACGCCGCCGGGTCGACCTCGACCGCACCGGCGTCGGCCGCCCTCGTGCGGAAGAGTTCGACGGCGTCGGCGGCCGACAGCGGTTCGAGATCGATGACGTGCTCGACATCGACGCCGAGCCGCCGGCGGCTGGTGGCGAGGACGACCGTGTCGGGGCAGTGGGCGACGACGGCCGCCACGACGGCGGCCGCGTCGTCGCGGACGTGCTCGCAGCCGTCGAGCACCACGAGCGAACGGGTCGGCCCCAGCGCCTGGACGACCGCTTCGGTGCCATCGGCCTGGTCGCCGGCTGCCGAGCCGAGCAGGCGGGCCAGTGTCGCGGCGACGGCCGCGCCGGGCGCGGCGGTGCCGGCGGGCGCTGCGGCTCCGCCGGCCGCGGCGGGGCCCGCGGCGGGCGTGCTCGGGGGGAGTGCCTCGAGCTCGGAACACCAGACGCCGCCCGGGAACTCGGCCGCCACGGCGCGGGCGACCTCGACGGCCAGCCGGGTCTTGCCCACGCCGGGCCCGCCCGTGACGGTGACGACCCGGTGGGTGCGCACGGCCGCCCCGATGCGGAGCCGTTCGTCGGTGCGTCCGACGAGCGACCGCCCGGGCGTGGGCAGGCCTCGGGGCGTGAGGTGCTCGGTGCGCAGCGGCGGGTGGTCCTCGGGGAGACCGGCGGCGACGACCTGGTGGATCGTCATCGGTTCGCCGACGTCGCGCAGGCGGTGGCGGCCGAGGTCGCGGAAGGTGACGCCGGGCTCCTCGACGACGCGGGCGATGTCGTCGCTCACGACGACCTGCCCGCCGTGGGCGACGGCGTGGAGGCGCGCGACCCGGTTGACGGTGCGGCCGTACCAGTCGTCGTCGCGCGGCGTGGCCGGTCCGACGTGGACGCCGACCCGCACGCGGACGGGACCCACGGCCCACGGTTCGTCGAAGATCGCCCGCTGGATGGCGACGGCGCAACGGACGGCCGCGGTCGGTTCCGCGAACCGCGCGAAGAGCCCGTCGCCCGTCGTCTTCACGACGTCGCCACCGTGCTCGATCGTGGTGGTGCGCAGCAGGTCGTCGTGGCGGGCGAGGAGCGTCGGCATGTCGTCGGGCGCGACCTCCCAGAGGCGCGTGCTGCCCTCCATGTCCGTGAGGAGGAAGGTCGAGACGGGGCTGGACGCTTCGGCCATCGGGGTTCCAGCCTTCCACGCGGGGGAGCGGCCCGTCACCGCCCATCCGACGCCGTAGGTTCGATGCACCGTTCCGGATGGAGACGGTGCTCCCGGCGCGGTCGAAGCCGCGGGAAAGGTGCCTGGTGCGACGGCTGCCGACGGTCGTGGTCTGCGGTGTGGTGGCGGCGCTCGTCGCGGCGTGCTCGGCGACGTCGGGCGGCGACGGGGACACCCTGACCGTGTTCGCCGCCGCCTCGCTCACCGACGCGTTCGAGGAGCTCGCCGCCTCGTTCGAGGCGTCGCACCCCGACGTCGACGTCGTGCTCAACCTGGCCGGCTCGTCGACGCTGCGCGAACAGATCCTGGCCGGCGCGCCGGCCGACGTCTTCGCGTCGGCGGACGTGACCAACATGGACGCCCTGGTCGCCGCCGGGGCCGTGGGGCCACCGTCGGTGTTCGCCACCAATCGCCTCCGGATCGCCGTGCCGGCCGGCAACCCGGGTTCGGTCACCGGGCTCGACGACCTCGCCGACGACGGACTCCTGCTCGGCCTCTGCGCGCCCGACGTGCCCTGCGGTGCGCTCGCGAGGACGGCGCTCGCCGAAGCCGGTGTCGACGCCTCGCCCGACACCGAGGAACCCGACGTGCGGGCGCTGCTCACCAAGCTCGCCGCGGGCGAACTCGACGTCGGACTCGTCTACGCGACCGACGTCGTCGCCGCCGGTGACGACGTGGAGGGAATCGACCTTCCTGCAGCCATCGGCACCCGGACGGAGTATCCGGTCGCGGTCGTGGAGGAGGCGAACCGCCCCGAGGACGCGGCGGCGTTCGTCGCGTTCCTGCTCGACGCCGACGCGCAGGCCGTCATGCGGGACCACGGCTTCGGGGCGCCGTGAGCGGTCCGGGTCGGCGCGACGCGACCGGGATGCGGGCACCGTGGCCGGTGCTCGCGCTCGCCGCGTGTGGCGTGGCGTTCGTGGTCGTGCCGCTCGTCGCGCTGCTCCAACGGGCCCCGTGGCGTGACCTGCCCGATCTCGTCACCTCACCGGTCGTGGCCGACGCGCTCCGGCTCAGTGTGGTCAGTGCCCTGGCGGCGACGGGGATCGCCGTCCTGCTCGGGGTGCCGCTCGCCTGGGTGCTTGCCCACGGCGAGTTCCGAGGACGGTCGGTGCTGCGGGCCGTGGTGACGCTGCCGATGGTGCTCCCGCCCGTCGTCGGCGGCGCAGCGCTGCTGTTCGCGTTCGGCCGACGGGGGCTGCTCGGCGAACCGCTGCACGACGGCACCGGCATCCTGCTGCCGTACTCGATCTGGGGCGTCGTGGTCGCCAACACCTTCGTGGCGCTGCCCTTCCTCGTGCTCACCGTGGAGTCGGGCTTCCGGGCGACCGACCCGCGCTTCGCCGACGCGGCCGCCACGCTCGGCGCCGGGCGCTGGACCGTCTTCCGTCGCGTGACGCTGCCCAATGCCCTCCCCGCCGTCGCCGCCGGTGCCGTGCTGTGCTGGGCGCGCGCCCTCGGCGAGTTCGGGGCCACCGTCACCTTCGCCGGGAACCTGCCGGGCCGCACGCAGACCATGCCGCTGGCCGTGTTCCTCGAGCTGCAGTCCGACCGCGACGCCGCCATCGCGTTGTCGCTCGTCCTCGTCGTCGTGTCGCTGGCGGTGCTCGTGCCGCTGCGCGACCGGTGGCTGCGATCGCCGTGACGGGCGACCCGACGGTCGGGCTCGACGCCCGGATCGGGGTGCGGATCGGCGACCTCGACGTCGCCGTCGACCTCGCCGCCGGCGCCGGCGAGGTGGTGGCGCTGCTCGGCCCGAACGGCGCCGGGAAGACGACGGTCGTCCGTGCGCTCGCTGGCCTCCTCGCGCTCGCCGACGGCCGCATCGCGCTCGACGGGCAGGTCCTCGACGACCCGGCGGCCGGGGTGTTCGTCCCGCCCGAGGCGCGCGCCGTGGGCGTCGTGTTCCAGGACCACCTGCTCTTCCCCCGGATGAGCGTGCGCGACAACGTGGCGTTCGGGCCGCGGGCGACCGGCATGGACCGGCGCCGGGCCGACGGCGTCGCGGAGGACTGGCTGGAGCGGCTCGACCTCGCCGGCCTCGGTGACGCCCGTCCGGGGACGCTGTCGGGGGGCCAGGCCCAGCGCGTCGCGCTGGCGCGTGCCCTGGCCACGCAGCCGCGGCTCCTGCTGCTCGACGAGCCGCTGGCGGCGCTGGACGCGACCACGCGCCTGCACGTGCGGGCCGAACTCCGCCGCCACCTGGCCGAGGTCGACGGCGTGCGGGTGCTCGTCACGCACGACCCGATCGACGCGCTGGTGCTCGCCGACCGGCTCGTGATCGTGGAGGCGGGCGTCGTCACCCAGTTGGGCCGACCCGCCGACGTGGCCGCCCGCCCGGGCAGTCGCTACGTCGCCGACCTCGTCGGCATCAACCTGCTGCACGGTCGCCTCGACGGCACGACCGTGCAGCTCGCCGACGGTGGCTCCCTCGTCGTGGCGCCGCCGGCCGAGGTCGCGGGCGCCGCGGTCGCGGTCGCCATCCGACCCCAGGCCGTGGCCCTGCACCGCGACGAACCCGCGGGGTCGCCCCGCAACGCGTGGCAGGCCGTGGTCGCCGACCTCGAGGCCGACCGGGACCGGGTCCGTGTCCGCCTGGCCGGCCCTGCGCCGCTCACGGCCGAGATCACCGCCGAGGCCGCGCTCGGGCTGGGTGTGCGCCCGGGCGAGGAGCTGTGGGCCTCGGTCAAGGCCGTGGACATCGCGGTCTACGAGGCGTAGGGGCCTCGGCCGCGATCAGCCGGGCGGTTCCGCCTCGGGCGGAACCTGCTGGTCGGGTGGCAACTGCTGCTCCGGTGGGAGCTGGTCGTCGGGGACCGGAATGTCGACGAGCGGATCGCCCATCACGCCGGGGTCGTTCCACGCCGGACCGGGCGGGCCGTCGTCGTTGATCATGAAGAAGGCGCCGGCGGCGACCACGATGGCCACGGCCGCCATGGCGACGCGTGACCGCCGGACCCGCTTCTCCTCGGCGACCCGGACGGCGACGGCCTCGTCGGCGTTGTGTTCGAGCCCGTGCATGCGCAGGTCGCCGAGTGACGCGGCCACGAAGCTGCACCGGTCGCACGTCAGCGGTGTCCGGGTGGTCGCCGGGGCTGCGTCAGGCGCAGGCGTCGGGGCCGCGGTCGGTGCTGCCGCGGCCGAGACGGCCGAACGAGCCCGGTCGCGCTGGGCGGCGTCGAGTCGGATGCCGCACGCGTCGCAGAACCTGGCGTCCTCCCGGTTCTCCCTCTGGCACTCGGTGCAGCGCACGCGTCCCCGTCCTCCGACGATCCCTCCCGATGCTACGGACTCGTCGGCCGTCCGGTCGGCGCGGACCGCACGACCCGGGTAGGCAGGGCGCATGGGCGAACCGTCCGACTACGCCACGATCGAGGTGGCCGTGCAACCAGGTGCCCGGACCGACGAGGTCGTCGGCCGCCACGGCGACGGCTGGAAGGTACGGGTCACCGCGCCACCCGCCGACGGCAAGGCGAACGAGGCCGTCGTGGCCCTCCTCGCCCGGACCCTCGGCGTCCACCGGCGCGACGTCACGATCTCGGCCGGGCACACGTCGCGCCGCAAGCGCGTCCGGATCGAGGGTCTCGACGCCGCCACCGTGGCGCGCCGGCTCGGCTGAGGCCGCGTACCCGACGGACACCACCGTGTCGGTGACAGGGTTGTGGCGTGGTGATGCAATCGGTGGCGAAGTGGGTGCGTGTGACGCTCGACTGTCAGGACGCCGAAGCCGTCGCCGGCTTCTACGCGGAGCTCTTCGGTTGGCAGATCACCGCTCGTGACGGACGAGGTTGGATCCAGCTCAGCGACCCGGCCGGCGGGGTGGGCCTCAACGTCCAGGCCGACCCCGACTACGTGCCGCCGACCTGGCCGGAGACCCCGACCGGCAACGGGAAGATGATGCACTTCGAGGTGCTGGTCCACGACCTCCCACGAGCCGTCGACGCCGTACTGCTCGCAGGAGGCTCCGAGGCGAGGTTCCAGCCGCCCGACCGGGACGGGGATCGACTCCGCGTGATGCTCGATCCTGCCGGGCACCCGTTCTGCCTCTTCGTGGAAGGCGAGTAGGCGAACCGGCGCAGGCCCCAGAACCATCGGACGACCGGACAGCGGCCGGGCGCGACGTCAGCTCGTCGGAGGTGCTCGGGGTCAGGCGCCCGGTCGGCCGAGGGTCTCGGGGATGTCCCGGCGGGTGTGCAGGATGCGCCAGACGTCGACGAGGTCGTCGGCTTCGACGTAGAAGACCGCGTGCTCGAACCGCTCGACCGGGAAGGCTCGCAGCTGGGGAATGTCGAGGTCGTAGCTGTACCGGAGACTCCCGATCCCAGGTCCCGACGAGATCATCTGGAACGCGGCCTGGACCGCGGCGATGAAGTCGCCTGCGACCTGTTGCCCGCCATTGTCCCGGTAGTAGATGGCGGCGTTCTCGAGGTCGGCCGCGGCGAGTGCCCGGAGCCGGATCGGCTTGTCGGCCACGGCCTCAGCCGTCGGACAGGACGCGATCCCGCAGCGCAGCGAAGTACGCGTCGTCGGCGACCGGTCCGGGCTCGGACGCGAGGCCGTCGAGCAGGAGTTGGCGGAGTCGAAGCCGGTCCCGGTCCCGGCGGATCAACTCGCGCACGTACTCGCTGTTCGACCCGTAGCCATCCCGCTCGACGCGCTCGTCGACGAAGGACTTCATCTCGTCGGGCAGGGAGACGTTCATCGTGGACACACGACCACGGTACTCAGGTTGGCAATCTTTGTCATTCGTGGGTGGCGGTCGACCGATCGGCGGAGAACTGCGTCGAACGGTGGGTCGACCGCAGGCTGCGGCGTCGCGACGAGGCCATGCGTCGTGGTCGACGACACCAGGAGCTGATCTGCGCCTCAGCCGGCGCCCCCGAAGTGCAGTTCCACCCCAGCCGGCCTGATCCCGGCGACGGCAGCCATCGCCTCCGAGTGCGCGACGAATTCGAGAAGGCTGGCGGTCTGCGCAGGCGAGTCACACCAGAGGTTGCCCTCGCCGGCGCGCTCCGTCGCCGCCGAGGGGGTGTAGCGCGCAGTCCAGGACAGCTGGAAGAAGGCGTCGTCGTCGACCAGACCGTCGACGATGAACTGCCGCGTGATGTCGATCTCGAACTCGGGAGACCCGCCACGCCACGCATAGGTGCCCCATTGGAACAGCAGCATGTCGCCGTTCGACTCGATGTCGACGTCATCGACGCGCTGGAACTCGAACCAGTCGACCATCGAGCGCACGAGTTCCTCGGCGCTCACAGTGTCGACACCGGCGCCCCGACTGTCCAGGAACGCCCGGAACGACGCTTCGGCATCTTGGGTTCGCATCGCGTGATCTTGCCGCAGGTCCGGCCCCGGAGGCCGCCAGCGCGCTCACCCGCTACAGCGACTCGATGACGACCTCGGCGTGGTCAACCGCGAGCGCACCGAGGTCGTCGGGGTCGCCGGTCAACACGACCGCGCCACGGGCCTCGATGGCAGTGGCGACGACGATGGCATCGACCGTCGAACTCGACCCGGTGTCGCCGAGCAGGCCGCCGGCCACACGGCCGACCGCCTCGTCGGCCAAGTCGACCTCGCCGACTGCTTTCACGATCCGATTGACCGGCGCGTCATCGGCCCGCCCTCGGACCGTCTCGGCGACGACGACGGTGGGAATCGAGACTTCGGCGTCGGCCTCGAGGGCAGCCGCCAACGCCGCCCTCGCTCGCACGTCGTGGCGGGACAACGCGATGACCGCGCCGGAGTCGAGGATCAGGCGCTGCGGCGGCGCTTGGGGCTTGCGGGTGCGCGTCGCCACGGCTGGCGAGCCTCCTCGAGCAGGTCGTCGGGGACGGGGCCGGACTCGTCGTCCATCTCGGCGAGCAGCTCTCCGAGCCGGTCGCGTTGGAGCTGACGGCGCAGTGCCTCGTTCACGTACGACGACAACTCGCGTCGACCGGCGCGAGCACGGGCCTCGGCGAGCACGTCCTCGTCGATGCTCAGCGACACCTTCGATACTGGCATGGTTGTATCGTACTTGAAGTAGGAAAAGATGGCGAGGCCGGTGGCTGCTTCAGCCCGATGTTGCCCGTGGTCCGACTCGGTGCGTGGTCCGACCGCCGAGGGTGCCGGAGGCGACCCTCGTACGATCGCCGCGTGAGATTCAGGACGTCCGGAAGGTTGCGCCGCATCGACCTGTCGCCGGTCGTCGACCTTCTCCCCGCTCTTCGTGAGGAGTGGGTCGCACTCGAGTTCGACCGGGATGGCCAGGTCGTGAACCCGCGCACAGGCGAACCCGTCACCTCCTTCGCCCTGCTCGAAGGGCGTCACCGCGAGCCAGGCGCTCGATACCTCGCAAGGATCACCACCCCGACGTACGACCTCCCCGAAGAACGACGCGCCGAGTTCGAGAGGGAATCGTTGGATCTGCGCCAGCGCAATGCGAACCACGAAGCGTGGCTCGATCACTTCGCCCGACGGCGGGAAGCCAGCGTGCAGGTCGGCACCGAGGAGCGATCTCGGACGCTGATCCTTCGGGAGGACAACAGCTGGAGGCTGACGTTCGGTGTGTCAGACGAGCCCGGGCACTGGACCATCGATGTCGAGATCCGGCACGGTCGGCTCCCGCACGTCGAGATCAGCGGCTCACTCGACCTGACGGCTCGACTCGAGGCTGAACGCACTCCAGGGTGCCTCGCACGGATACTCGGAGGGACAGCGGCGGGCACGGCGACGCTCGATCTGGCCGCCGTCGAGCGCACCGGAAGCCTCATCACCGCCGAAGGCAACGCGAATCGGTTCACAGGCAAGATCGGAGTCGACGTCCGCACCGGTGCGAGGACCTGGTCGATCAAGGGGACGGGGGTCCTCCGCGCTCGCGGACTCGCACGACCGATCCTCTGGTTCACCGGCCGGCGCATTCGCCGCAGGATTAACGAGGCGTTGGCGAAGTTCTGGTCCGACAGCGAGTCCCACGTGGGCGCGGTGGATCGACAGATTCGGGGCATACGAACGGCCATCGCCGACGAGGGCGGTGCGACTGCGTTCGTACGTCGCTCACTGTGGGACGACGAATTCGACCCAGGCCTCGATTGGGAGCGCGTCCGTCCCCGATGACGGCTGGCTGCGCCCGCTGTGTTCGACGCGCCTCGCGACGAACTGGAGCGGCTTCGTCGAAGCGCCGACGCCGAGGCCGAGAGGCGGGGAAGGATGACGAGATGCCCGTCGTACGCCTCGAGGTCGAGTCGCTGCCGACGTACCAACCGCCCCTCGGCGCTTCGGCGTGGGACGACGAAGCGTCGCGGACGGCGATCGGTCCGCAGTGGCGTCGCCGAGGCGTGGTCCTCGGTGTGCTCGTGCTGGCAATGCTGGCCTCGGCATCGGGAACCGCCATCGCTCCCGTCGGGGGCGTCGTCGTGTTCGTCCTGGTCGTCGTGACGGTGGTCCGGGGCGTGTTCGCCCACCGGGATCGTCGCCGGGTTAGGAGAGCGCTCCGGTCGGGGCCGTGGCAACTCGTGAACGCCGTGGTCCTCGCAGACACGCTCGGTCGGGAGCTCTCGTCGTGGGAGGCGTTTTTCGCTCGGGGCCACAAGCGGGGTGGGGTTCATTACGGCGACAAGGTCGTGGCGATCATCGACCCCGGCTCCGGCAACGTGTGTGGTACATGGCTGCCATTCACCCGGACGCACCCGTGGCCGCGTCTCGACGAGCGGCGGTGGGCCTGGTTCGTCTCGGAACCCGGCGGCGACGCCGCGATCGCCTCCATCGACCGCACCCGAGTCGTCGGACTCCGGCGAGGTCCCCGCTTCGTGAAGGCGCTGCACGACCACGCTTGGAATGTTCTCCGCGATGCCGAGATCCCGCCAGCGCCGGGCGGCCGGCCCGTGGCCCTCGCCTTCGCAGGGGTCCTCCATCCGCTCGGTGAGGTCGAGCGATGGCCGAATCGTCCGATGACGACCCGTGCCCGTGTGGCGATCGTCGGATCCATGCTCGCTGTCGCGGCGGTGACGGGTCTGTCGGACACGCTGGCACATCTCGACAAGGTCGATCACAACGCAGAGCTCGTCGAGAACGGCGTCGAGGCACGGGCAGAGGTCATCGGCTACCGGTCGGGTGGGCGGTCCTCGTCAGACCGGATCTCGATCGTGATCCTCGACGGTCCCTTCGCCGGCTTCGGCGGGACTCGCTCGGTCGACCGCGGCCCGAAGGCGCGCCCAGGTGCCATCGTCACGATCTTCACGGACCCGGATGACGTCGACGATCTCCTCATCGTGGGTTACGACCAAGACGTCCGATCTACTGGGTGGATCCTGCTCGTCTCGACCGGTGTCGTCGGAGGGTGGCTGTGGACGTCGCACCGTCGAGCGGCGGGCAGGTCGATCACCGGCTGATGATCGTCGGCGCCAACCAGCCGTTGATCGTGACGCTGGCCGTCCGACGGTCGCGGCCGCTGTCGTCGGGCGAAGTCTCAGCGAGCGCGCCGCTGAACGCGTTTCGCCGCGAACGCGCCCAGCGCGGTCACGGCTGCGATCGCGAGCGGACCGAACATGCAGCCGACGCATCCGACGACGTCGAGCGCGCCGCCGACCGGAGCGAGGCACCCGCGTCGCTCACGTCGGTCGTCATCGGCGCGGGACGCCGACGACGGTGGGCTCGAGCCCGTCCGCCCAGAGCGTGGATGCTCACCCGGTGGCCTGTCGCCCATCGTCCAGGAGAACCTCCGCGCGTGGTGTGTCGCGGCGAGGTCGTCCGGTGAACTCGGACGGGGCGGCGACCGTTTCGGTGACCTCGTTGCGCATCGGGCTCGACCGTACCCTCTCTCGGCTCAGGCTGATGACTCGCTGGGTGTTCGCACCCGTGGCGGCCGATCGGATGTCGTAGATCGGAACACGGCACTTCGCTGACCTGGGCCGACACTCCGAAAACATGCTCTGAAAAG
>JBHIXO010000029.1:0-22100 GCA_041984725.1 Acidimicrobiales bacterium
TGCGGATCATCAGCCGGGTGGTGCGCTGGGCGCCGGGGCTGTCCTCGAGGAGATCCGTCGCCATCGAGCGGTAGTAGTCGATGTGGCGGCCCTCCTGACGCATGATCCGGCGCAGGAGCTCCTGCAGGACCGGGTGGTCCGAGGTCTGGGCCAGCCGGGCGTAGCCGCCCTGCGTCGTCCACTCGTTGATCGCCCCGAACGTCATGTGGACGGCGAGGAAGTGCCGCGTCGCCGCCGAGAACGCCATCCACACGATCGGGCTCGCCGTGATGCGCCAGCCGAGCCGGTGGCGCATCGCGGCCACCCGGGGCGGTCCGCCCGCCTCGCCGTGGGCCTCGAGGACCCGGGCCAGCGCCTCGCCGTGCCACAGCTCCTCGAAGTTCCACAACGTGAGGAACGTGGTGACGTCGGGGTCGTGGTGGGCCTTGGTGTTCAGCAGGTTCCGCAGGTAGCAGGACGTGTGCTGCTCGACGTCGTGCATGTACCGCAGGCAGCGGAGGTGCTCAGGGTCGAGAGGTTGGTCACGGAACGCGTCGAAGTCGAGGTCCTCGACCTCGAGGCGTCCGGTGATCCGTTTGTAGGTCTGCAAGTCGAAGCCCACGGGGTCTTCTACGGAGGCGACGGTGCGGCGGGATGTCCCGCCGGTGCGCTAGCAAGGCGCCCATGTACTCCGAGATCATCTACGAGGTCGACGATCCGGTCGCCACGATCACGCTGAACCGGCCCGACCAGCTCAATGCGTGGACGAACACGATGGCCGTCGAGGTCCAGGACGCGTTCGGGCGAGCGGAGCGCGACCCCGCCGTCGTCGGCATCGTCCTCACCGGTGCGGGCCGGGGCTTCTGTGCCGGCGCCGACATGAACCTGCTCACCGATCTCAGCGGCGGCGGCTCGGGCGACGGGCTCACGGGCGACGACGACGACGCCGCCCCCACCACCTCCGAGCGACCCGGCGACGCGTCCTGGGGGGAGGACTTCCGGGGGGCGTACACCTACCTGATGTCGGTCCCCAAGCCCGTCATCGCCGCCATCAACGGCCCGATCGCAGGCATGGCCGTCCCGATCGCCCTGTGCTGCGACCTGCGGTTCATGGCCCCCGACGCCGTGCTCACCGTCGCCTTCTCGCAGCGGGGCCTCATCGGCGAGTGGGGCGTCTCGTGGCTGCTCCCCCGCCTGATCGGTCCGGCCGCCGCCCTCGACCTGCTCTACTCCTCGCGCCGGGTCACGGGCATCGAGGCCCAGGAGCTCGGGCTGGCCAACAAGGTGGTCCCCGCCGAGTCGCTGCTCGCCGAGGCCCGGGCCTACGTCGAGCACCTGGCCGCCTCGTGCTCCCCGGCCTCGATGGCCGTCATGAAGCGCCAGGTCTACGAGCAGCTCCACGCCGGCCTCGGGGCCGCCGAACGCGACGCCAGCCGGCTCATGATCGAGAGCTTCGGCCGCCCCGACTTCGCCGAGGGCGTCCAGTCGTTCCTGGCCAAGCGGCCGCCGCAGTTCGCCCGCATCGGCGACACCCCGGACGCCTGACGGGACGCCCGACCGGGTGCCCGCGACCGTCCCGATCGCCCCGTTCGCGACCGGAACGTCACCGGCGCGTGTCTTTCGTGTCACATTCCTGGAATCCGGGTTGTTGCCGCCGATCGGTCGCGGCATCGTGGCACCCTGGAAGCAGCACCCGGAGCGCCGTTGGAGCGTGCGAGGCACGAGGAGGACCTGATGGAACTGCTGACGACCGCCAAGACCCTGGGACTCGGACGCGGCGACAGCGCCGACGTGACCGGCACCATCGAGGAGTCGCTCGTGATCGCGGCACTCGAGGAGCTGTCCTCGGCCCACCCCGAGCACGCCGACCTGTTCATCCTCGCCTCGGACCGGGTCCGCAACTCGCGTTCGGCCGGGCTCGAGATCCTCGCCGACGACAGCGTGTTCGGCCGCTACCGCGACTCCAACGAGATCCAGTTGCGCTACCGGGGCGAGATGGCCGAGATCTTCGACGACCTCGCCATCGACCTGACCCTCCGGGGCGTGCAGGTCGCCGAGCGCGACGAGGAACTGCCCACGGCGCACTGAGCCGCCCGGTTGGCAGGATGGGCACGTGCCCGACGTCCTGCACCGACCCCTGACGATCGGATCGGCGACGATCCGCAACCGGCTGTACCGGGCGCCCGTCCTCGAGGGTGCCGGCGACGGTGACGACGCCGCCGACCGCTACGCCACCCACTTCGTCGAGAACGCCCGCCACGGCGTCGGCCTGATCATCCAGGGCTCGTCGTGCATCTTCCCGGAGGGCCGCACCTCGCCCGGGATGACGTGCGTCGACACCCGCGACAAGATGCTCCGCCTGGCGCCGATGGTCGACGCCGTCCACGCCGAGGGCGCATCGATCTTCATCCAGCTCGGGCACGGCGGCCTCTACGCCATGGAGGCCTGGCACGAGCCCTACGCCTCCCGGCGCCGGGAACCCCTGCTCGCCGCGTCGCCGCTCCCCTGGTACCTGCGGCCCGTCTACGCCGGCACCGACCTGCACGTCATGACCCGGGACGACGTCCTGGCCATGGTCCGCCGCTACGGCGAGGCGTCGGCCTGGGCCCGCGAGGCCGGCTACGACGGCGTGCAGCTCGGATCGGCCAACGCCAAGCTCCTCGACCAGTTCCTGTCGCCCTTCTACAACCGCCGCGACGACGATTTCGGCGGCTCGCTCGAGAACCGGGCCCGGGTGCTCCGCCTCATCCGGGAGTCGGTGGCCGAGCACGCCGGTGCCGACTTCCCCTGCACCGTGAAGGCCCCGGCCGAGACCGCCCCGCCGGGGTTCCCCCGCTCGTCGACCGACGAGGCGCTCGAGGTCTGCCGTCTGGTGCAGGAGTGGGGCTACGACGCGGTCACGCCGGTCGAGGTGTCGGTCCTGCCCGACACGACGCTGTCGCGCGGCGGCGTCCCCGACTCGCTCTGGACCAACCCCGGCATGAAGACACGGTTCCGGAAGGCGTCGCCCCGGCGGGCCCGGCGGGCCGTCGTCATCGCCGGGTCGTGGTGGGGCGGCCGGACCGCGCCGTTCGCACCGTGCTGGAACCGGCACCTGTGGACCGAGGCGACCAGGCGGCTCGACATCCCGGTCTTCGCCGTCGGGGGCATCCGCACCGCCGACGAGGTCAACGCCATCCTCGACGGCGGCGAGGCCGCCATGGTCGGCATCGGACGCCCCTTCTACGCCGAACCCGACCTGCCCGCCCGCATCCTCGGCGGCGACCCCGCCCCCGGGCGCTGCGTGAACTCCAACCGGTGCGTCCCGGCACAGATGCTCGGCATGAAGGGCGCCTGCTACAACCCCGACGTCCGCAAGTACCCGTCGGGTCGTTGATCCGGCGCCCGACCCGGGGTCCGATGCCGACATGGAATCCCACGACGCCGACCTGACCGCTCTCGCCCACGGATCGATGCCCTTCACCGTGGGGCTGGGCCTCACCATCCGGTCGGGCGGGCCCGACGGTGTCGTCGGCACCGCGTCGTGGGCGGAGGACCGCTGCACGGTCGGTGGTGCGCTCCACGGCGGCTACCTGATGGCCCTCGCCGACTCGGTGGGCGCGCTGTGCGCCGCCTCGAACCTCCCGCCCGGGGCCGGCACCTCCACGATCGAGTCGAAGACGAACTTCTTCCGGGGTGTGACGAGCGGCGACGTGATGGTCACGGCGACCCCGGTGCACGTCGGCCGGACGACGATCGTGGTACAGACCGACATCACCCGCGAGGACGGGAAGCTGGTGACGCGCAGCGTCCAGACCCAGGCCGTCCTCGCCCCACGGTGACCCGGGGCCGCGCGTGCGGGTGATCGCGGTCGACGACCCGACCGACGAGCGGCTCGTCGAGCTGACCGCGCTGACCGACGCCGATGCCCGGCGACGGGTCGAGGCCGAGCACGGGTGCTTCGTCGCCGAGGGGCGCCTCGTGCTCGAGACAGTGGT
Organism: Acidimicrobiales bacterium; assembly: GCA_041984725.1. Taxonomy (GTDB): domain Bacteria; phylum Actinomycetota; class Acidimicrobiia; order Acidimicrobiales; family Salinilacustritrichaceae; genus Salinilacustrithrix. The sequence continues at coordinate 3,957 of JBHIXO010000029.1, forward strand.
CGAGACCGGACACCGGCTCCGGTCGGTGCTGGTCAGCGAGCCGCGCCTGCCCCGCGTCGCCGAACTGCTCGCCGACGTCGAGGTCGACGTGTACGTCGGTCCGCAGCACCTGCTCGAGGCCGTGACCGGGTTCCCGATCCACCGCGGCATCGTCGCCTCCGTCGCCCGTCCGGCTCGTCCCGCCCTGGCGACGGTCGCCGGCGAGGGGCCGGTGGTGCTCGTCGAGGGCGTCAACGACCACGAGAACATCGGCGCCCTGTTCCGCAACGCGGCGGCGTTCGGGGCGCGGATCGTCCTCGACGACGGGTGCGCCGACCCGCTCTACCGGCGTGCGGTCCGGGTGTCGCTCGGCCACGTGTTGCGCGTGCCGTGGACCGTCGCACCGCTCGGCGAGGCGGTCCGCGTCGCGGCCGCATCCGGCCTCCGCGTCCTGGCCCTGTCGCCGGCGGGAACCCGGGACGTCGCCGAGGTGACCACGGCGGCCGAACGGTCGGCGTGGATGATCGGCGCCGAGGGTCCGGGGCTGAGCGCCGCCGCGCTCGCCGCCGCCGACGACGTGGTCCGCATCCCGATGGCGACGGGGATCGACTCCCTCAACGTCGCCACCGCGGCCGCGGTGGCGTTGGCGTTCAGCCGCCGGCCGGGCTGACGCCGGACCCGGGCGGATCGGACGGCCCCGGCTCGGCGACGGCACGACGCAACTGCGTGTTGGCGACCACGAGGCCGGCCAGGGCGACGATCGCGCCCGCGACGAACGCTGCCCGCTCCGTCCCGAACAGCGTGACCACGATGCCGAGCACGGGCGCACCGAGCCCCTGGGCGATGTCGAAGAAGAGCCCGAAGGTGCCCACCGCGTGGCTCCGCTCGGCCGACGGCGCCTGGTTGACGGCGACCGTGAAGAGCGCCGGGAACAGCAGCGACATGCCGAGCGCGAGGAAGACGACCCCGATCCAGACCCCGGTCGTGGACGCGACGGCGGCGACGACGCCGATGCCCGTCGCGATGGAGATCAGGGCGGCGGACGACGTCCGGACCGGCCCGAACCGGTCGGGGACCCGCGCCCCGAACACCCGCACGGCCAGCACGAGCAGGCCGTACACGAGGAAGAACGGGCCGGCGTCGTCCAGGCCGAGCTCGTCGACGTAGAGCGGCAGGAACGAGGCGAACCCCACGAACCCGAACAGGCCGAGCAGCAGGACCGAACCGGGCAGGATCGCCGCCGGGTGCAGCAGCCCCCGCCGTTCGGGCGGGTCGTCGTTCCGGCCCAGGTCGGCCGGGATCAACAGCGACAGGACCGCGGCCAGCGCACAGCCGGCTGCGGCGAACAGCCACGTCGTGGTCGGCCCGTACTCGCCGTAGACCCACTCCCCGATCGTCGGGCCGAAGGCCAACCCGGAGTAGATGGCGATCGAGAAGAAGCTGGCGGCCTCGCCGCGACGGTGGTCTGGAGCCAGGTCCTGGGCGGCCGTGGCGGCGCCGATGAAGAAGCAGGCCTCGCCGATGCCGGTGAGGAGCCGCAGGACGACGAGGAACCAGACGGCCTCGACGAGACCGAGCGGTGCGATGCCGACGGCCGCGATCGCCGCGCCCGCGAGCGCCATCCGGCGCCGGCCCACCCGGTCGCCGAGCCGCCCGACGGTCGGCCGGATCAGCGCCGCCGAGACGGCGAACGCGCCGACGACGACCCCGACCTCGACGCCCCCGCCGCCGAGCTCGTCCTCGACGTAGCGGGGCAGCGTCGGCAGCATGGCCCCGATCGCCAGGAAGTAGCCGAGACCGGCGGCGGTGATCAGCGCGAACAGCGGGGTGATCAGGCGGGTGCCGTCGGCATCTCCGGTCGTGTCGTGGGTGGGCGACGAGGTGGCCAAGGGCTCAGTGCTCCGCGATCCAGTCGTCGATCAGGCGGCGGGCGATCGACAGCCGGGGTGGGATCTGGGGCAGCTCGTCGGTCGAGAACCACTCGGCCTCGGCGATCTCGACGCCGTCGACCGCGATGTCGCCCGACTCGTACTCGGCGCGGAAGCCGATCATCAGCGAGTGCGGGAACGGCCACGGCTGCGACGCCTGGTAGTGGACCCGACCGACGCGGACGCCGACCTCCTCCTCGACCTCGCGGGCGACGGCCTCCTCGAGGGTCTCACCCGGCTCCACGAAGCCGGCGAGGCACGAGAACATCGGCATCGGCCAGCTGGCGTTGCGCGCGAGCAGGGCCCGGCCGTCCTCGCGTACGACGAGGGTGATGACGGCCGGGGCGAGCCGCGGGAACGCGAGGAGGCCACACGACGGGCAGCGCATCGCCCGCTCGCCGTCCATCGCCTGGGTCTCGGTGCCGCACTGCCCGCAGAAACGGTGCGTGCGGCGCCACTGCACGAGCTGGACCGCCCGGCCGGCCACCACCCACTCGTGCTCGGAGACCGAGCCGTGGAGCGCCATGAGGGGCGTCGCCACGACGTCGGGTTCGTCGTCGCCGTCGACGTCGACGGCCCAGCAGTCGATCCCGCCGAGCCGGCCGAGGTACACGTGGGCGTCGCCGACGGCGGTGCGGTCGATGACCCCGACGTGGACCGCCTCACGGCCCTGGGCGCCGAGCACCGAGAACACGAGCGGGTCGTCCGCCGTGTCGTCGTCCGGGGGCGTCAGGAGCGGTTCGAACGGGCGGCGGGCCATGGCCGGCCACCTGAGCAGATGCGGGGGCTCCCCGCCAACTGCGATGCCCGGACGGGCTCAGTCGTCGTCGCCGTCCCGATCGTCATCGCCGTCCCGATCGTCATCGCCGTCCCGATCGTCATCGCCGTCCCGGTCGTCATCGCCGTCTCGATCGTCATCGCCGTCCCGATCGTCGTCACCGTCGCGATCGCCCCGACCTCCGTCGCCTTCGTCGCCGTCATCACGTTCGTCCCGGTCGTCGCGCTCGTCGTCGTGATCGTCCGAGTCATCACCGTCGTCGGACACCGACTGGCTCGGCGCCGACTGGACCGGCGGTGGCGCGGTGGTGGGCACCGTCGTGGCCGGCGCCGTCGCGACCGGGACGAGCTGCGCGGCCCCGGCGGGCGCGTCCCCGCCCGTCGACGGTGCAGGAGCCGGCCGATGGGATGGCAGCGACGCGCGGTCCCGACCGGGGTCGGAGGCGACGATCACGGGTTCGGCCACGGCGACGGGCTCCACCGCCCCGGCACCAGCGGGCTCGACGGCGGCCGCGACGGGAGCGTGTGGGAGCGGCCGCAGGGCGGGCTCGGCGATGCCGAGCCCCGTCACCGCGAGCGCCGACGCCGTGCCGAAGGCGGTCGCCACCACGCCCGCCGTCGGCGCCACGGCTCCGCCGGACGCGGCACCCGAGACACGACCGACGTTTCGTACCAGCTCCATCCCGTGGACGCCGGCGGTCAGTGGCCCTGCGAGCCCGACGTAGCCGTGGAGATGGCCGATCGACACGGCGAGGAACGCCCGGACGACCTCCTCGTCGAACTGCGTACCGGCGCAGCGCACGAGCTCGGCCCGGGCGTCGACCACCGACATGGGGCGCTTGTACGAGCGGGCCGACGTCATCACGTCGAACGCATCGGCGACCGCCACGATCCGTGCCCCGAGATGGATCTCGGTACCGGCGAGCCCGTGGGGATAGCCGGTCCCGTCCCATCGCTCGTGGTGCTGGGAGATCGCCGCCCGCCACTCGCCGAGGAAGTCGGCGAGGGGTGCGGCCAACATCGCACCGACCTCGGGATGCCGCTTGAGCTCGATCCACTCGTCGTCGTCCAACCGACCCGGCTTGTTGAGGATCTCGGGGGCGACGGCGAGCTTGCCCAGGTCGTGGAGCAGGGCGGCCCACCGGAGTCGGTCCGCGCCGTCCGCCGGGATGTCGAGCTCTTCGATGAGGAGATCGCAGTACGCCCGGGTGCGCTCGCAGTGTCCACGCGTGAGACGGTCGTGCGAGCTGAGGGCGGCGACGAGCTCGAGGACGACCTCGACGTAGGGCTGGCCTTCCGGATCGACCTCGCGTCCTGCGGCGATGTCGGCGAGCCGGCGACGCATGCGGCTCGTGTTGCCCGACCGCATGGCCAGTCGGAACCTCGACGGCACGCGGTCGGGGAAGAGCAGTGTCGCCCGGAGCAGGGCGGCGAGGGGGAGGAAGCGACGGGCGACCCTTTCCGTGGCGGCGGCGACCGCGGTGCCGACCGCCACGACCGCGACGAACCACGCGACCGTCCCGAGCGGACCCTCGGGAGGCGCGAGGGCGCGCCCGACCGCGATGCTCGCTGCGAGCGAGACCACCAGCGGCGCGGCGACGACGGCGATGCGTACGACGCGGGCCCAACCAGGGCGTGCGGTCCAGCGGCCGGAATGTTCCCCGACCGCTCGGATTCCGGTCTCCTCCATCTCGCGCCCTCCCCACAACCGACGTCTCAGATGCTTGATTCCACGGCGACATCGGCTGGTCCTGCCTCGAACCAGGAGCAATGGCGGCGAGGTCAGCGGACGCGGCGGTTCCGGACGACGAAATAGACGCCGACGAGCACGAGGACGCCGGCGGGGAGCGCGGCGAGGGGTGGGCGCTCCCCGAACCACAGCGCGGCGAGCACCGCCGCGCCGACCACCTCGAACAGGATCGAGACCGAGACCGTCGTGGGCGAGAGGCGACGCAGGACCCGGTTGAACAGCGTGTGGCCGAGCAACTGGGCGCCCACCACGAGCCCCCCGATGGCGAGCCAGGTCTCGGCGTCGTAGCCGGTGAGCGGCCGGCGAGCGACGAGGCAGGCGACGAGGAGGACGAACGCCGCCGTGGCGTAGCAGCCGGTCGTGTAGGTCGCGGTCGACAGCGTGCGGCGGGCCTCGGCGCCCACGGTCACGTACGCCGCCGCCAGCATCCCCCCGATGACGGCGAGCACGTCCCCGAACAGCGCTCGCGTGGAGATCGCGAGGTCGACGCCGGACAGGACCAGGACGCCGGCAAGCGCGATGCCGATCCCGATCCACACGTCGCGGTGGACCGCCTCACCCCGCCATCGGGCGAGCAGGGCCGCCCACACCGGCTGCGTCGCGACGAGCGCGACCGACGAGGCGACGGTCGTGTACGAGATCGACGGGATCCACGTCCCGAAGTGCGCCCCGAGCAGGACGCCCGAGAGCACCATGAGCCGCACCTCCCGACGGTCGGGACGGGGGTGGCGCAGGGCCAGCGCGCCGATGACGGGCAGGCTCAGCAGGTTGCGCCACATCGCGATCGCCAGCGCCGGCGCGGCGGCGTAGCGGATCAGCGGGGCGGACGTCGACACGGCGAGCACGCCGACGCCGAGCAGGACCAGGTCGAGGGTCGGCGGGGACGCGTCGGCGGCCGGATCGGCCGCCGGGACGACCACTCAGCCGCCTTCGCGGAAGCCGGGCTCGGTCCACCACGGGTAGTACGGCGGCATGTCGGCCGTGACCCGGTCGGTGAAGGCGGCCGGCCGCTTCTCGAGGAAGGACATGACGCCCTCGCGGGCGTCGGCGCTCTTGCCGAGGTAGGCGATACCCGGCGAGTCGACCTCGTGCGCAGCCATGGGGTGCGACTCCCCCAGCATCCGCCAGAGCATGGCCCGGGTCAGGGCGACCGACACGGCCGACGTGTTGGCGGCGATCTCCTCGGCCAGTTCCTGCGCCGCCGGGAGCAGGTCGTCGGGCTCGTGGACCGAGCGGACGAGCCCACCGGCGAGCGCCTCGTCGGGACCGAAGACGCGCCCGGAGTAGCACCACTCGGCCGCCTTCGAGATGCCCACGAGGCGCGGGAGGAACCACGACGAGCACGCCTCGGGCACGATGCCCCGCCGGGCGAACACGAACCCGAACTTGGACTCCGTCGAGGCCAGCCGGATGTCCATCGGGAGGGTCATGGTGACGCCGATGCCCACCGAGGGACCGTTGACGGCGGCGATCACCGGCTTGGTGCACTGGTAGATCCGCAGGGTGAGGAGCCCGCCCTCGTCGCGGTGCTGCATCTCGGGCGCGCCGCCGCTGATCGCGCCCCGGTCGCCCGCACCCTGGGCGCCGGCGTTGAACGTGTCGCCGCCCCCGCCGAGATCGGCGCCGGCACAGAAGCCCCGGCCCCGGCCGGTGACCACGACGGCCCGGACGGCGTCGTCGGCGTCGATCTCGTCGAGCGCGGCGCAGAAGTCCCGCTGCATCCGCACGGTGAAGGCGTTGAGCCGGTCGGGGCGGTCGAGCGTGACCGTGGCGATGTTGCCGTCGACGGTGTACGCGATGTCCTCGTAGTCGGTCATCGGAGCAGCCTGGCACGGGACGGGGACGCCGGATCGCGACCCGATCGCGAATTCCCGCGATTCGGGCTCAAGGTGTCCTCAAATCGAGCCGACGATCCTCTCGTCAGGTCGGTGACGTCCGTGGAGGGCACCCTCCCATCACCGCACTCCAATGGCGGCACCGTCGAGAAGTCGGCGGGGCGACCGGTCGGCCCTCCCTCTCCCGCCAGGCCGGTCGCCCCGCTGACGTACTCCGGCCTGACGCGCCCGCCCCTCGCTCAGGCGAAGGTCCGCACGAGGACCGACACGGCGCCGAGGGAGGCGACGGCGAGCACCGCCGGCCGCGTCCGCCCGGCGTCGAGCCATGCGGCCCCGCGGGTCGACAGGAGGAAGCCGACCACGATCCCGGGGACGGGCAGCGCTGCGAGGCGGAGCTCCTCGGTGCCGAACTCCCCCGCGGCGACGAGCGCGACCATGCTCATCACGATCCCGGTGACGAAGAACCCCGAGAGCGTGCCGCGGAGCCGACGGCCCTCCTCGCCGGCGTAGAGCATCGCCATCGGCGGTCCGCCGATCGAGGTCGCCGTGCCCATGAACCCGGAGAGGGCGCCCGCCGCGACGAGCGTCGAGCGGGTGGGGCGCACGGCGACGCCCGACGCGGTGATGGCGACCGCCAGCAGGACGAGCAGCGCGAAGCCGACGTCGAGGGACGACGCGGGGAGCGCGGCGATGGCGACCGCCGCCAACGCCGTGCCCGGGACGCGGCCGACGAGTGCCGCGCCCACTTCGCCGAGGTGCAGGCCCCGCCGGTCGCGCCAGACGGTGAGCAGCACGAGCACGCCGGCCGAGGCGATCGCCGGCCCGGGGACCAGCCGCTCGTCGACGAGCAGGTAGACGGGTGCGGCCAGGAGGTTGTGGCCGAACCCCACGCTGCCCTGCACGAACGCGCCGACCGCCGCGATCGCGACCACCACGGCGACCTCGACCACGCCCAAGTCGCCGACGCTACGAGACGGTGGCCTGGCGCATCCAGGTGTCGTGCAGCACGGCGTACCGGCCGCCGCGGGCGACGAGCTCGTCGTGGCTGCCGAGCTCGTCGAGGCGACCGTCGTGGATGACCGCGATGCGGTCGGCCCGCATCGCCGTCGCGAGCCGGTGGGCGATGATGATCGCGGTGCGACCCTCGAGCACCCGGTCGAGCGCGGCCTCGACCCGCGTCTCGGACTGGAGGTCGAGGTTCGACGTCGCCTCGTCGAGGACGAGCACCCGCGGTGCCGACAGGAACGCCCGCGCGAGGGCGAGCAGCTGGCGCTCGCCCGACGAGAGCGACGAGCCGCGTTCGTGGATGACCTGGTCGAGGCCGTCGGGCTGGCGCTCGACGAGGTCGCGGAGGCCGACGGCGTCGACGGCTTCCCACAGCTCGGCGTCGCCGGCGTCGGGCGCGGCGAACGAGAGGTTGTCGCGGATGGTCCCGGCGAACAGGAACGGCTCCTGGGGGACGACGCCGATCTGGGAGCGCAACGAGGTGAGGGTGACGGTGCGCAGGTCGTGGCCGTCGATGCGCACGGCGCCGTCGACCGGGTCGTAGAAGCGGTTGACCAGCTTGGCGACGGTCGACTTGCCGGCGCCGGTCTCCCCCACGAACGCGACGGTCTCGCCCGCCGCGATCCGCAGGGTGAGGTCGTGCAGCACGGGGTCGGCCGGGTCGTAGCCGAAGGTGACGTCGTCGAGCTCGATGGCGCCCTGCATCGGCGGCATGTCGTGGGCGTCGGCGGCCTCGACGACGTCGGGGTCGGTGGCGAACAGCTCGCTCAGCTTCCGCACCGAGGACCGGCCCTGCTGGTACGTGTTGTAGAGCTGGACGAGCTGCTGGATCGGCGCGAAGAACATCGTGAGGTACAGGAAGAACGACGCGAGTTCGCCGACGGTCAGCCGGTCCTGGGTGACCAGCCAGCCGCCGAGGGCGAGCAGCATCCCCTGGGCGACGTAGCCGATCAGCTCGGTCGAGGGCGTGTAGACGGCCCCGATGACGGCGGTGCGGTCGTTGGCGTCGCGGTGCTCGCCGAGGACGTTGTCGTGCTCGACGATGTTGCGGGCCGCCCGGTTCGTCGCCGTCACGACCCGGATCCCACCGAGGTTCTCCTGGAGATGCGACATCACGTCGGCGATGCGGTCGCGCACGTCGAGGAAGGCGACGTCGGACGCCTTGCGGAACCAGAGGGTGAGGACGAGCATCACCGGCACGACGCCGAGGAACAGCACGGCGGCGAGCGTCGGGTTCACGACGAAGAGGACCACGGTCACGATCGCCAGCGTCAGCGCCTGGACGAACATGTTGACCAGGCCCTCCTGGAACAGCGCCGTCAGCGCGACCAGGTCGCTGGTCATACGGGTCATCAGGACGCCCGCCTTCTCGGTCGTGAAGTAGCTCAACGACAGCCGCTGGAAGTGGGCGAAGATCCGCACGCGCAGACGTTCGAGCAGCGCCTCCCCGACCCGGCCCGTCCACGCGACCCGTGCCGCCGACAGGACGGTGCCGATGACGACGGACCCCACGTAGAGGATGCCGATGCGCACGAGGGCGTCGCGGTCGCCGGGGACGATGCCCTGGTCGATCGCCTGGCCGGTCAGCATCGGACCGACCGTCACCATGGCCGTCTCGGCGATGACCAGCACGACCGCCAGCGCCATCGCCCACCGCTTCTCCCCCACGAACCGGCGCAGGGTGAACGGGCGGCGATCCCAGGCCGACTGCGAGAACTCGGCGGGCGGCACGTCGTGGTCGGGCTCGGTCTCCAGGATGGCGTCGACCCGAGCCTGGAGCTCCTGGGGCACGCCGGCGAAGGGCAGGCCGCTCGCGCCGGGCGCGCCGAACGGCGAGCCGGCGGGGGGTCCGAAGCCACCCATCAGCGACCACCCCCGTCCGTGGGCTCCGGCGACGGTGGTTCGTCGACGGCGGTGGCGAGGATCTCGCGGTAGCGGGGTTCGCCGGCCAGCAGTTCCTGGTGGGTGCCGAGGGCGATCACCCATCCCCCGTCGAGCAGCGCGACGCGGTCGGCGAGCGCGATCGTCGACAGCCGGTGGGCGATGACGATCGTGGTCCGGTCGGCCGACAACCGCTCGAGGGCCTCGTGGATCTGGGCCTCGACGCGCACGTCGACCGCACTGGTCGCGTCGTCGAGGATCAGGACGGCCGGGTCGGCGAGGAGCGTGCGGGCGATCGCGACCCGCTGGCGTTGCCCGCCCGACAGCGTGTAGCCCCGCTCGCCGACGACCGTGTCGTAGCCCTCCGAGAGCCGCGACACGAAGTCGTGGGCGTTGGCCGCCCGGGCGGCGTCCTCGATCTCGGCCCGCGACGCGTCGGGGCGGGCGTAGGCGATGTTCTCGGCGATCGACGTCGAGAACAGGAACGGTTCGTCGCTCACGACGCCCACGTGATGGCGCAGCGAGACCGCGGTCACGTCACGGACGTCGTGGCCGTCGATGCGCACGGCGCCGCCGGCGACGTCGTAGAAGCGCAGGAGGGCGCGGGCGACGGTCGACTTGCCCGAGCCCGTCCCGCCGACGATGGCCATCGTCTCGCCCGGCTCGATGCGCAGGTCGAAGCCGGCGAGCACGTCGGGGCCGGGGTCGTCGTCGGTCCCGTACCGGAAGCGGACGCCCTCGAACTCGACGAGGCCGTCCGGGTCGGTGAGCTCGACGGCGCCGGGCCGGTCGACCACGTCGGGCGGGGTGTCGAGGATCTCGAAGATGCGCCCGGCCGACGCCGCCGCTCGCTGGCCGAGCATCAGGAAGAAGCCCAGCATGCGGAAGGGCGCCTGCAGCAGCAGCACGTAGGCGGAGAACGTGATGATCGTGCCGACGGTGACCCGCCCGTCGATGGCGAGGTGCCCGCCGTAGAGCAGCGTCAGGGCCATGCCGAGGCGGGGCAGGTTCTCCATCAGCGGGGCGTAGCGGGCCCGGGAGTCGGTCACCTGCACCGACGCCCACCGCAGCGCGGCGGCCTGGCGGGCGAGCTGGCCGATCTGCTGGCGTTCGCCGGCGAACGCCTTCACGACGCGCACCCCGGTCACGTTCTCCTCGACGGTCGTGGCGACGTCGGCCAGCCGGCCCTGCACGATCCACGACAGGGGGAACATCTGGTTCCGGAGCTTGCGGCCGACGACGTAGACGAGCGGCAGGTTCGAGATCGCCACCAGCGTGAGGAGCACGTCCTTGGTGAGCATGTACGCGAAGGCCAGCGCGAACGTCAGGAACATCATGACCATGAACGGCGCGAACGTGAGCAGCATCTGGACCGAGCGGATGTCGCTGTTGGCCCGTGAGACGAGCTGGCCCGTCTGCACCCGGTCGTAGAGGCCGTGGCTCATCGTGGTCAGGTGCCGGAACATGATCGAGCGCAGGTTGAACTCGATGCTGTAGGCGAACTTGTAGAGCCGGCTGCGGTACCCGAACGTGAAGACGGCGCGGACGAGGGCGAGGACGCCGAGCGCGACGACCCACCCGGTGACCGAGCGGTCGGCGCGGATGGCGTCGAGCCCCTCGCCGACCACGGCGGGGATGGCCACGTTGGCCAGCAGGGCGGCGGCGGCCATCCCGAGCGCCGGGAGGAACTTGCGGCGTTCGGCCCACACGACGGGCCACATGCGCCGGATCCACCCGAGCGAGACGTCGGGGTGGGGTCGCCCGGCGGGAGCGTCGTAGCGGGCGGTGGGTGGGGCCGGCTCGTGGACGGTGCGGCCGCCGGCGGCCGCCGCGCCGTCGGGGGCCGGGGCGTCGACCGGCGCCGGCCGGTCGTCGAGTTCCTCGTCGGTGATGCTCATCGGGCACCGGCCCGCGGGGCGTCGTCGCCGGCTCGGTCGGTCACCCGGTCGGATCGTGTCGCCCGGTGGCGCTGCAGCGCGACGGTGAGCAGGTCGAGCCCGTCCTCGGCCCGCCGGCGCTCGTCGGCGTCCAGGTGACCGAGTAGTCCGTCGAGCACGCCCGCCAGCATCGAGCCCGCATCGCCGAGCACGGCGCGCCCGTCGTCGGTGAGATGGTGCAGGACCCGCCGGCGGTCGGTCGAGCAGTGCTCGCGCGTCACCCATCCCCGCTCGACGAGACCGTCGACCAGCGCGGTGACCGACGGTCGGGAGACCGCCAGCCAGTCGGCGACGGCGGACGCCGCCCACTCCCCCTGGGACAGGAAGGCCAGGACCCGGTACTGCGGCAACGTCATCGACCGCTCGCCGAGCCGGGTCTCGAAGACCCGGCTCAGACGGGCGATGGTCGTCGCGGCCTCATCATTCGTCGTCACGAATGGTTAGGTTATCGAATCATTCAGGCGTGCGAACGGTGCCGCGCCTGCGAAGCGTCCACGATCGCCCCGGGTCCGGCCCGAACCCTCGGGCCGCCCGACGACCCCGCTAGACGTCGAGGAAGCGGCTGACGGCGAACCCGGAGCCGACGGCGCCGATCAGGACGCCGGTGGCGACCACGAAGACGCTGGTGCTCGTGACCTGCTGGTTGTCGACGACCAGGCCGGCGAAGAGCGAGAAGCGCTGATCGGCCGCGATGTTGTCGAAGATCCGCTGCACGCCGAACACGACGCCGATCGCGAAGCCGGAGCCGATGAGGCCCTGGACCACGCCCTCGAGCATGAACGGGATGCGGATGAACCAGTTGGAGGCGCCGACGAGCTTCATCACCTCGATCTCGCGCCGGCGGGCGAACATCGCCATCCGGATCGAGTTGAGGATGAGCAGGGTGGCGGCCAGCAGGAGGAATCCGGCCACGACGAGCAGGCCGACGCCGATGAGGTTCGACAGGTTGCGGATGGTCCGGATCGAGTCGAACGCGGCGACGACCTCGCGGACGCCGGGCTGGGTGACGAACACCGATCGCAGGCTCTCGATCGTCTCGGCGGACTTGTCGACCGGGACGACGCGGAAGCTCGGCGGGAGGATGTCGGGCGTGACCGACTCCACGATCTGGGGCGTGTTGGCGAACAGCTCCTGGAACTCCTCGAAGGTCTCGTCCTGGTCGAAGTAGACGAAGCGCTCGACCTGGGTGGAGTCCTCGAGCTGGCGCTCGACGGCGTCGGTCTGGGCCTGCGACGCGTCGGGCTGCATGAACACGATGAACTCGATGCCGCCCTGCCACTGCTGGGTGGCGTTGTCGACCGAGTAGCGCAGCAGCACCGACCCACCGACGAGCGACAACGACACCGCGACGGTGAGGATGGACGCGATCGTGAGCGAGATGTTGCGGACGAGGTTGGTGGCGGTCTCCCGCACCATGTAGTCGACCTTGAGGGCCATGCCTGCTCCCGCCTACTCGTAGACGCCGCGGTGCTGGTCGCGGACGATCGCACCCCGGTCGAGCTCGATCACGCGCCGCCGCATCGTGTCGACGATGGAGCGGTCGTGGGTGGCCATGAGGACCGTGGTGCCGGTGCGGTTGATCCGGTCGAGGAGGCGCATGATGCCGACCGAGGTGGCGGGGTCGAGGTTGCCGGTCGGCTCGTCGGCGAGGAGGATCAGCGGCCGGTTGACGAACGCCCGGGCCACCGACACGCGCTGCTGCTCGCCGCCGGACAGCTCGTGGGGGAAGCTGTCGATCTTCTTGGCCAGGCCGACCAGTTCGAGGATGGCGGGCACCTGCGTCTTGATGACGTGCTTGGGACGCCCGATCACCTCGAGCGCGAAGGCCACGTTCTCGTACACGGTCTTGCCGGCCAGCAGCTTGAAGTCCTGGAAGACCGACCCGATGTTGCGGCGCAGGTAGGGCACCTTCCACGACGACAGCTCGCCGATGTTCTTGCCGGCCACGTGGATCTCGCCCTGCTCCGGCGACTCCTCGCGGTTGACGAGACGCAGGAACGTCGACTTGCCCGAACCGGACGCGCCGACGAGGAACACGAACTCACCCTTGGCGATGTCGACGTTGGCGTTGCGCAGCGCCGGGACGTCGCCCTTGTAGGTCTTGGTGACGTTCTCGAGTTTGATCACGGCTCGGCTCGGTCGGGGGGACGGATCGGGACGCGGCCGGGGGCACCGGACCGCAGGTGAGCGACGCCGGACGGTACCAACGGGTCCGGCGGGGCTGGGTGACACCCCCGGTCTCGGGGGGCGTCGGGGCGGGTCGCCTCAGTATTGCGATCCGATGACGATCATGACGAATCGTCATCGAGCAGCTGGGTGCGCTGCCACTGGAGGAAGGCCTCCATGAACGGCGCGAGGTTCCCGTCGAGCACGTCGTCGACCTGTCCGACCTCGTATTCGGACCGGAGGTCCTTGACCATCTGGTACGGCTGCAGGACGTAGGACCGGATCTGGGACCCGAAGCCCACACTGCGCTGCTCGCCCCGGATCGAGGCCAGTTCGTCCTCGCGCTTCTGGCGTTCGAGATCGGCGAGCTTGGCCTTGAGCATCGTCATGCACCGGTCCTTGTTCTGGTGCTGGCTCCGCTCGTTCTGGCAGGAGACGACGATCCCGGTCGGGAGGTGGGTGATCCGCACGGCCGAGTCGGTCACGTTGACGTGCTGGCCGCCGGCGCCGGACGACCGGTAGACGTCGATCCGCAGGTCCTTCTCGTCGACCTCGACGTCGGTCTCGGCCTCGTCGAGCATCGGCACCACCTCGAGCGCGGCGAAGGCGGTCTGCCGCTTGCCCTGGGCGTTGAACGGGCTGATGCGCACGAGGCGGTGGACGCCGTGCTCGGACTTGAGCCAGCCGTAGGCGTACCGGCCGCGGACGAGGAACGTGGCCGAGCTGATGCCCGCCTCGGTGCCCTCGGTGACCGCCTCGAGCTCGGCGTCGAAGCCCTGGGACTCCGCCCACCGCAGGTACATGCGCAGGAGCATGTTGGCCCAGTCGGAGGCGTCGGCACCACCCTCGCCCGAGTGGAGCTCGCAGATGGCGTCGCGCTCGTCGTACTCGGCCGCGAACAGCGACCGGAGCTCGATCCGGCTGAACTCGGCGGCGATGGCGTGGACGGCCTCGTCGATCTCGGCCTCGACGCTGTCGTCGCCCTCCTCGCGACCGAGCTCGACCAGCGTCTCGGCGTCCTCGATGCGCCCGGCCAGCCCGTCGAAGGTGGCGAGGTCGTCGGTCACCGCGCTCAGCTCGGCGTTCACCTGCTTGGCGCGGTCCTGGTCGTCCCAGAGGTCGGGACGCCCGGCCTCGGTCTCGAGCTGGGGCAGCCGGTTGCGCAGCTCGTCGATGCGCAGGTACGTGCGCGCCTCGTCGAGGCGGCGGCGGAGGTCGGCGAGGTCGTCGGAGAAGTCCCGCATAGGCGATCTCGCAGCCTACGAGTTCGTCCCGCCGCACCCGTGTTCCGATCGGGGCGCCGAGCCTTCCGGCCCGACCCGCCGTCCGCCCGACGGCCTACGCTCGGCGGATTCCTCACATCCCCGAGGAATCCGCCGATGGTGTCACCACCTGCGCCGTACCCACCCATCGACCTCCAGGGGAGCCTGATGCCGACGCTGGGCCGCGTCCTCGCCGTTGCCTGCCTGCTCGTCGCGGGCGCGTGCGGTGACGAGGGCGTGCCCGTCGAACAGCTCTCCGCGGCGGTGCCGGGGATCCTGCCGGCGTCGACCGAGCCGCTCCTCGAGGTCGTCGACGACCAAGGGGAGGTCGTCGCGTCCCTCGACGAGGACGGCCTCGCCGCCCTCGGGATGGTCGAGGCCACGATCGAGGAACCGTGGCTCGAGGAGGACATCGCGTTCCGCGGCGTCTGGATGGCCGACCTGCTCGAACGGCTCGACCTCACCGACCGGACCGTGCACCTCCACGCGATCGACGACTACGAGGTGACGTTCCGGCCGGGCGACCTCGAGCCCGGGGACGCCCTGCTCGCCGTCCGCGCCGACGGTGAGCCGATCCCGATCGCCGAGGGCGGCCCGATCCGCCTCGTCTTCCTCGACGACGGCATCGGCGCGAACCGCGACCTGTGGATCTGGAGCATCGATGTCCTCACGGCGCGCTGAATCGAACGTCCGGGGGCCACGCCATCCGGCGTTGACCGCGACGGCAGCGGTGCTCCTGACGATCCTGGTGCTGATCATGGCGCTGGCGGCCGGCATGTGGTCGGACACCCGCCAGACGTCGAGCGTCTTCAACTCGCGCATCGAGTCGGTGACCACGCTCGCCAACGTCAACCGCGAGGCGTCCCGGCTCGGCGTCCTCGTCGAGCGCGCCGCCGGCACCGTGCCCGGGCCCGAGATCGCCGAGCGACGGGCGCTCCTCGAGAACCAGCTCCGCCACCACGAGGCCCGGATCGACGACCCCACCGGCACCGAGGACGAGACGTCCCAGATCCGGGCGACGGCCATCCGCACCGCGCTGTCGATCGTCGACCCGCTCCTCGCCGTCGAGCGGCCCTGGACCGACGAGGAGCGGTCCCGCCTGCGCTCGGGGCTCGACGACCTCGAGCTGGCCGTGAAGCAGGCCTACGACCACGCCGAAGTCCGCCACTTCGACGCCATCGCCACCGCGCTGGACGAGCGGCGCGAGCTCGTCACCCTGCTGGCGGTCGGCACCGCCGTCCTCACCCTGTTCGCCGTGCTGTGGGGCGTCGCCGCCCGGCGGGCGAACCGGGCCGACCACGACGAGGCCTACCTCGCCCTCGCCGGCAGCGAGGCCCGGCTCCGTCAGGTGTTCGACAGCGTCAAGGACGTGATCTTCGCCACCGACGACCTCGGCCGGTGGACGTTCCTCTCCCGCGCCTGGGAAGACCTGATCGGGATCCCCACCGACGACGCGCTGGGGCGCCCGTTCCTCGAGTTCGTGCACCCCGAGGACGCCCCGACGTGTCCCGAGCGCTTCGCCGCGCTGTTCGACGGCGAGACGACCGAGACGCGCCACGAGGTGCGCTACGTCCGGGCCGACGGCGAGGCGATCTGGGTCGAGGTCTGGGTCTGCCGCAGCGGCGACGGCGGCACGTTCGGCACCCTCGTCGACATCACCGAACGACGGCGCTTCGAGGAGCAACTCCAGCACCAGGCGCTCCACGATCCGCTCACCGGCCTCGCGAACCGCCAGCTCCTGGTCGACCGGCTCGAGCAGTCCCTGGCCCACGGCGCGCGGACCGGCTCGCACACGGCGGTCCTGTTCCTCGACCTCGACCGCTTCAAGGTGGTCAACGACTCGCTCGGCCACGACGTCGGCGACCAGCTCCTGTGCGAGGTCGGCCAGCGCCTGGTCGGGCGCCTGCGGGCCGGCGACACCGTCGCCCGGCTCGGCGGCGACGAGTTCGTCGTCGTGTGCTCGGACCTCGACGACGACGAGGTGACGGCCATGGAGCAGGCGCGGGCGGTCGCGACCGATGTCGAGCGCCAACTCGCGGCGCCGTTCCGTCTGCTCGACCAGCGGGTCACGGTCACGGCGTCGATCGGCATCACCCTCGGCCAGGGCCCGAGCTCGCTCGACCGGCTCGTGAGCGAGGCCGACGCGGCCATGTACCGAGCGAAGGACGAGGGTCGGGCCCGGTCCGCCGTCTTCGACGACCGCCTGCGCGCCCGGGCCGCCCGCCGCCTCCTCCTCGAGCAGCAGCTGCGTGACGCGCTCGCGTTGGGCGAGTTCGAGCTCTACCACCAGCCGATCCTCGACGTCGCGACCGGCGCCGCCGTGGCGACCGAGGCGCTCCTGCGCTGGAACCACCCCGAACGCGGCACGCTCGGCCCCGGCGACTTCCTCGACGTCGCCGAGGACGCCGGCCTCATGCCGGCGATCGGATGCTGGGTCGTCCACGAGGCCTGTCGTCAGGCCGCCGCGTGGCGGTGCCTGCCCGGGATCAGCCCCGACTTCGCCGTCGCCGTCAACCTCTCCGCCCGCGAGCTGGGCTCGTCGGACCTCGTGGACGTCATCCACGAGGCGTTGCAGGCCAGCGACCTCCCGGCCCACGCCCTCACGGTCGAGGTCACCGAGCACCACCTCATCGACGGCCAGGCCGACGTCATCGAGCACCTGCGGATCATCCACTCGCTCGGCGTGCGCATCGCGATGGACGACTTCGGTACCGGCTACTCGTCCCTGTCGTACCTGCGGAAGCTGCCGTTGCACCAGCTCAAGATCGACCAGTCGTTCGTGTCACGCCTCGGCGTCGACCCCGACGACGACGTCATCGTGCGCACCGTCGCCGACCTCGGCCGCGCCCTCGGGCTGGTGACCGTCGCCGAGGGCGTCGAGCTCCCGAGCCAGCTGCGCCGTCTCCGCGATCTCGGCGTCGCCCGGGTCCAGGGCTACCTGCTCGGCGCCCCCGGACCGGCGGCCCAGGTCGCCCCTTCCCTCATCGTGGCGCCCCAGGACACGGCCCGACCGACCGCCGTCTGAGCGCCGGCCACGACGTGCGTTCAGCCGCCGTGGCAGAGCTTGAACTTCTTGCCGCTCCCGCACGGGCAGGGGGCGTTGCGGGGGGTCTTGTCCCAGTCGGACTTCACGACCGGTTCGTTGGAGGCCGGCGCCGACTCCTGCACCTGCTGGGGGGCGCCGGTCGACTCGGTGGCCGTGCGGGCCAGCGTCGACAGGCTCGAGCCCTGACCGGCGGGGTCGCTCGGCCCGGAGGTCTGCAGGTTGGCGACCGACGGGGCCTCGTCGCCGAGGAGGGAAGACTCCGACGACGCGGCGGGCGCCTGGGGGGCTGATGCGGCATCGCCGTCGGCCGGCGGGACGTCGCCCGCCGCCACGCGCTGCTCGGCGATCTGGCGGATCTGGTCGGAGGTGGCGAACTGCTGGCCGACGGCGCCGGGCTTGGGTGCCGGCGCAGGAGCCTGCTCCTCGGGCTGCTTCACCTGGACGTGCATGGCGTAGCGGACGAGGTCGCGCTCGATGCGGGCGATCATGGCCTCGAACATCTCGAAGCCCTCGCGCTGCCACTCGGTCAGCGGGTCGCGCTGGCCCATCGCCCGGAGGTTGATGCCCTCGCGCAGGTA
>JBHIXO010000030.1:0-21697 GCA_041984725.1 Acidimicrobiales bacterium
TGCTGCCGCCGCTCGATGCGCCCGGCGACCACCGCGGCACAACGGCGGCGGGCGTGCCGGTCACGACGGTCGGCTCCCACGACACCGCCTCGGCCGTCGTCGGCGTGCCGGCGACGACCGAACGATTCGCCTACGTGGTCAGCGGCACCTGGTCGCTCGTCGGCCTCGAGCTCCCCCAGCCCGTGCTCACCGACGCCGCCCGCGACGCCCGCTTCACCAACGAGCTCGGCGTCGACGGCCGGACCCGCTACCTCCGCAACGTCGGCGGGCTCTGGCTCCTGCAGGAGTGCATGCGGACGTGGGGCGCCACCGACGTCGACGCCCTTCTCGCCGCCGCCGCGACCGTGGCCTCCGGCGGACCGCTCGTCGACGTCGACGACGACGCCTTCATCCCGCCCGATGCCATGCCGGGACGGATCGCGCGAGCGGCCGGGCGCGACCTCGACCGCGCCGCCACCGTGCGCTGCATCCTCGACTCGCTCGCTGCGGCCTACGCCCGCACGATCGTCGACGCCGAGTCCACCAGCGGCCGGTCGGTCGACGTCGTGCACGTCGTCGGGGGTGGCTCCCGCAATGCCCTCCTCTGCCAACTGACCGCCGACGCCTGCGGCCGGCCCGTGATCGCAGGTCCGGTCGAGGCCACCGCGCGAGGCAACATCGTCGTCCAGGCCCGCAGCCGCGGCCTGCTCCCCGCATCGATCGACGAGATCCGGGCGGCGACCGCGCCGTCGCTCGCCCTCCAGAGGTACGAACCCCGATGAACAACCCGATCACCACCCTCCGGTCGGTCATCCGCTTCAAGCGGATCGAGACCGACCGGATCGAGCGCCGTCTGGCCCGGGCGGCCTCGGTCGCCGACCTGCGGCGCGTCGCCCGGCGCCGGCTGCCCGGTGGGGTGTTCGACTACATCGACGGCGCCGCCGAGGACGAGCGCACGATGGCGGCCAACCAGGACGCCTTCGCCGCCGCCGGGTTCCGTCCTCGCGTGCTCCGCGGCGCCGAGCACGTCGACACGTCCACGGCGATCCTCGGCACGCGGGCGTCGCTCCCGCTCGTGCTCGCCCCGACGGGCTTCACCCGGATCGCCGACCCCGACGGTGAGCTCGCCGTGGCCCGGGCCGCGGCTCGTGCCGGCGTCCCGTACACCCTCTCCACGCTGTCGACCCGGTCGATCGAGGAGGTGCGCTCGGTCAGCCCCGGCCGGCTGTGGTTCCAGGTGTACGTCTGGCGGGACAAGGGCCTGGTCGCCGAGATGATCCAGCGCGCCGCCGCGGCCGACTACGAGGCACTCGTCCTCACGGTCGACACCGCGGTGTTCGGGCGACGCGAGCGCGACGTGCGCCGCGGCTTCTCGCTCCCGCCCACGATCGGGCCCGGCACCGTGGTCGACGGCGCGCTCCACCCCGGATGGACGCTCGACTTCGTGCGCAGCGAACCCATCCGGTTCGCCAACGTCGTGGGGCGTACGGTCGGCGACGGTGCGTCGCCGGTCACCCTGTCGGACTACATCAACGAGCAGTTCGACCCGACGCTGTCGTGGGACGACGTCGACTGGCTCCGCAGCGTCTGGGACGGACCGATCGTCGTGAAGGGGATCCAGACCGTCGACGACGCCCGCCTGGCGGTCGAGCGGGGGGTCGCCGCCGTGTGCCTCTCGAACCACGGGGGCCGGCAACTCGACGGTGCCCCGGCGACCTTCTCGCTCGTCGGGCCGGTCCGGGATGCCATCGGCGACCGGGCCGAGGTCATCTGCGACGGCGGCATCCGCCGGGGCAGCGACATCGTCAAGGCCGTGGCGGCGGGCGCCGATGCCGCGATGGCGGGCCGGGCGTATCTGTACGGCCTCGGCGCCGCCGGGGAACGGGGCGTCGACCGCGTCCTGGAGTGGTTCGCGGCCGACGTGACCCGTGTCCTGCACCTCGTGGGTGCGGCCGGGATCGACGAACTCGACCCCGGCCTGCTCGACATCAGAGAACGAGGAGCAGCAGGACGATCGCGAGGATGAGGGCGGCGACGGCGATGGTGCGGGTGCTGATGGTCATGGGGTGAGGGCTCCTTGGGGTGTGGGTGTCGGTGGTGGGGATCAGTGCGACTGGCGGGTCGTCACGCGGTGGGCCACGAGCGCTTCGATCAACTGCGGGACGGTCATCTCCGAGCGACCGGCGATGCCGGCCTCGCTGGCCCGGTCGACGAGCTGGTCGTGGGAGAGCTGGGAGAGTCGCTCGCGTTCCTTGACCTCGAAGCGGTTGGCGGGGCGGTCGACCTGACCGCGCCAGCCGCCCGTCGGGCGGTTGCGGTCCTCGATGAACTCCTTGAAGGCGGCGAGATCCTTCTCGGCCCGGTCGCTCACGAAGCCGCCCCAGTCGGCGACCTTCTCCAGGAAGCCCTGCGGGTCGACGTCGAGGTGGAGCACGACACGGGTGGTGGTGTCGTCCAGCGCGTGGAACGTGATCACGCCGGCGTTCTGCGTGCCGTCGGTGGACGTCCAGGCGATGCGCTGGTCGGGGGTCTGCTCGGTGATCTCGGCGTCCCACGTGCGGGTGACGCCCCAGATCGACACCTCCCAGCGGCAGTGGGTGTCGTCGATCTGGTCGATCGCCTTCACGTAGTCCATGAAGAGGGGGAAGTCCTCGAACTGCGTCCACTGGTCGTACGCGGTGCGCACGGGGACGTCGACATCGATCTCGGCGCGGTGTTCCATGATCGGACTCCTGGGTTCGGCGGCGGGGACGATCCGCCGTACCCGGTCGGCCCCCGGCTCAACCGCCCGCGCGGCCCGGAAACTCGGGCATCGGGGCAGGAACACGACGCTCCGTGGTCGAAGTGACCTGCGGGACTTCCGGGCGTCGGTGTGGATCGGCGCGCGGGCTCGCCCCGCCACGCCGAGCCAGGGAACCGAACGAGGGAACAGATGACGACGCCGCCACGGGAGACGACCGCACCCCGGCCCCGACGGATCCTCGGGATCACGCTCGCGCTCCTGCTCCCGATCCAGGTGCTGGCGCTCGGCGCCGGCGGCGGGACACCCAGTGCGACCCCGGCGCCCACCTCGACCGACGCACCGGCCGGCACCGACACCGTCTCGGACCTCGCCGCCGGCCGTCCCACGACGACGCCACCGAGCACCTCCGCCTCACCGGCCGTGGGTGGCGCCGGGGTGATCGCGGCCCCGGTCGCGGGACTCACCACCGAGCCCGACGTCTTCCCCGTGTCGGCCGCCGCGCCGATCCGGACCTCGGCGGCCGCCCCGGGCTACTCGGCCCACCCGGCGATCGACGCCGGCTGGCCCGCCCAGGCCCAGGCCTGGCAGAACCCGGCCGACCCGGCCACCACCCGCTGGGCGCTGCTCATCGGCATCAACGACCACATGGGCCGGGTCGCCGACAACTACGGCTCGCGCCAGGACGCCGAGGACCTGCGGGCCCACCTCCTCGCCCAGGGCTGGCGCGACGACCACATCCTGCTGATCACCGACCGCAACGCGACCCGCGCCAACATCGTCGACGGGATCCGCTGGCTCGCCGCCAAGACGAACCACCAGTCGCTCGGCATCTTCCACTACTCGGGCCACTCCAAGAAGTGGTACGGCCAGGACCACGACGGCGACGGCGAGGTGACCGACGAGGGCATCTGGCCCACAGACGACCGCTTCATCGTCGACTCCGAGTTCGTCCGCCTCATGGACGCCGTCAACCCCTTCGCCCTGTGGGTCAACTTCTCGACCTGCAACTCGGCCGGCTTCGCCGACCCGGGGCTCGCCAAGCCGGGCCGCATCCTGACCTTCTCGTCGGGTGAGCCGCAGAAGTCCTACGAGAACCCGGCCTGGGACAACTCGGTGTGGATGTACTGGCTGGTCGACGAGGGCATGCGCCAGGGGCGGGCCGATGCGAACGTCGACGGCCGCATCACCGTGGAGGAGGCCTTCTGGTGGGCCCGGGTGCCGGCGCAGCAGACGACGAAGCTCCAGAGCCGGGGCCAGCAGGACGCCGTGATCGTGGACCTCGTCGACGGGGACTTCGACTTCGTCATCCCGAAGCCGCCGCCCCCGCCCACGACCACGACGACCACCACGGCGCCGCCGGCGTCGAGCAACCCCTCGGGCAACGGCTGCTTCCTCGGGCTCTGCCGCCCGAACCGCTAACCCGCCGAGGGCAGGGGGCGGACGTCGCCGGCGGCCTTGCGGGCGGCCAGGGCGTCGCCGTCGGCGCGCTCGTCGCCCGGGGGCTCGGGGAGGGCGACGACCTCGTCGAGTGCCCGCTGGAACACACGACGGCGGGTGCCGTTGAGCTCGTCGTGGAAGCTGCGGGTCACGGTGTCGAGCTGCTTGCCGACCTTGTCGAGCGCGGCACCGAACTTGTCCCACTCCCCCACGATCCCGCCGAGGCACCGCAGGATCTCGTCGCTGCGCCGTTCGAGCTGGAACTGCTCGACCGATCGGCGGACCACGGCCAGCACGGCGAACAGCGTGCTCGGCGAGCACAGCACGACGCGGTGCTCCAGCGCGACGTCGACCACGGCCGCGTCGGACTCGTGCAGGAACGAGAACACCGCCTCGTTGGGGATGAACAGGAGCACGCAGTCGACGGTGTCGCGCGGGTCGACGTAGCCGCGGCCGGCGAGCGACTTCACGTGCGTGCGCACATCGGCGACGAAGGCCCGGGTGTGGCGGGCGACGGCGTCGGCGTCGTCGCCCGCGTCGAGGACGCGCAGGTAGTTGTCGACCGGGAACTTCACGTCCATGCGCAGCTCGAGGTCGTGCGGGAGCACGAACCGGAAGTCGGGGATGCGGCCGCCGGCCACCGCGGTCTGCTTCACGTACGACACCCCCTCGCGCAGCCCGGCGGCGGCGAGGACGTCCTCGGCCATGCGCTCGCCCCACTGCCCCCGCTGCTTGGGGCTGGCCAGCGCCTGGCGCAGCTGCTGCGTGTGGTCGGCGAGCGCCTGCTGGGTGCGGCTGACCTCGCGGAGCTGGGCCTCGAGCGACCCGGTCTGGCTGGCCCGCTCCTTCTGGAGGTCGGCCACCAGCCCGCCGAGCGTCTGGAGCGCGTCGCCGATGTGGTCGACCTGCTGGGCGAACCCGTGCGAGCGCACGTCCAACTCGCGGGCGTTGGCCGCCACCGCGTCGCCGAGGGTGGTGGACGCGACGTGGACGACGGAGTCGACCGCGGCCCGGACGGTCTCGTGCCGCTCGGCCGTGGCCTGGGCCCGAAGCCGCGTGGTGACGAGGTGCGCGACCACCACCCCGGTGACGAGCGCGGCCAGCACGACGGCGATCAGGGTGAGGACGAGGGCCATGTGTGCAGTATCCCCACGGGGTCTGACACGAACGCGCATAGCGTGCCCGCATGGCCCGCATCGCCGTCCAGATCGAGATCGACGCCCCGCCGAAGCGGGTCTGGGCGGCGGTCGAGGACGTCCGCTCCCACGTCGACTGGATGGCCGACGCCGAGGCGATCCGGATCACGTCCGACGACTCGCGCGGGGTCGGCACGACGTTCGACTGCGACACGCGGGTCGGCCCGTTCCGGCTGACCGACCGCATGGAGATCACGCAGTGGGAGCCGGGCCGGGCGATGGGCGTCCGCCACGTCGGACTGGTGACCGGTACCGGCGTGTTCACGCTGCGCCGGGCCGGACGCGTCGGGGCGAAGCGCAACCGGACCGTGTTCCGCTGGAGCGAGCGCCTCGTGTTCCCGTGGTGGATGGGCGGTCCTGTGGGCGGGGTCGTCGGCGGCCGCATCCTGCGCCGCATCTGGCGCGGCAACCTGCGCCGCCTGCAGGAGCTCGTCGAGGGGGGACGTGCCGCCGGGTGACGACCTTCCTGCTCCGCCTCGACCCACCCCCCGGCGACGGCCCCACCCTCGCCGTCAAGGACCTGATCGACGTCGAGGGCACCCCGACGACCAGCGCCTCACGTCCGCTCGCGGCGACCGCGATCCCGGCCTTCGACGACGCCCCCTGCGTGGCGCTGGCCCGGGCGGCGGGGGCCCGGATCGTCGGCAAGACCAACCTGCACGAGCTCGCCTTCGGCGGCACCGGCGTGAACCCGTTCACCGGGACGCCCACGAACCCGCTCGACCCGCGCCGGATCCCGGGCGGGTCGTCGTCGGGGTCGGCCGTCGCGGTCGCCACCGGCGAGGCCGACGTCGCCTTCGGCACCGACACCGGGGGCTCGGTCCGGACGCCGGCGGCGTGCTGCGGGATCGTCGGGCTGAAGACGACCTACGGCCGGATCTCCCGCACGGGCGTGCGCGACCTGGCCCCGAGCCTCGACACCGTGGGCCCGATGGCCACGACCGTCGCCGGCGCCCTGCTCGGCATGCAGCTGCTCGAACCCGGCTTCACCCCGGCGGCCGACCCGGCGCCGCTGCTCGGCCGCTTCCGCCTCCCCGGCGTCGACCCCACCGTGGAGGCCGCCGTCGACCGGCTCCTCGCGACGGCGGGTCTGCCCGTGGAGCCGGCCGAGTTGCCCGGCTGGGACCTGGCCGACCGGGCCGGCTCGACCGTGGCGTTCGCCGAGGCGGCGCGGGTCCACGCCCTGCTGCTCGCCGACCACGCCGACGAGCTCGGTGACGAGGTCCGCGACCGGCTCGTGCGCGGCGCGGCGATCGGCGACGCCGAGGAGGCCGCGGCCCGGGCCGTGGCCGATCCCTGGCGCCACGAGCTCGACGTCGCCCTCGGCCGCACGCCGGTGGTGGTGCTCGCCGGCATCCTCGGCGCGCCACCGACGCTCGACGACCCGCTCGCGCTCGACACGCGCCGCCCCAACGTCGCCCTGAACCTCTCGGGTCACCCCGCCATCACCCTGCCCGTGCCGGGCGGACCCGACGGGTTGCCGACCGCGGTGCAGCTCGTCGGCGACCACGGTGCCGAGGAGCTGCTCCTCACGACCGCGGCGGTCGTCGAGGCCGCGGCGGCGACGCTGCGCTGACGGCCCGCCGGATCCTCAGAGTGAACCGGCGATGACGATCGAGGCCGCGGCGCACGCCGCGCCGAGCAGCACGACGAGCCCGACGCGGACCGCCGGTGGCACACCGGCCCGGCGTCCGACGACCTCGTAGAGCGCGCCGCACACCGCACCGCCGACCAGGCCGCCCATGTGTCCGCCGATGCTGATGCCGGGCACGACGAAGGTGAAGATCACGTTGAGGACGATGATGCCGCCGAGTCCGCTCTGCATCGGGTTGATGCCCCGGACGAACTGGCCGACGGCCGCGTAGCCGAAGAGCCCGAACACGGCACCGGAGGCCCCGACCGTGAGCGCGTTCGGGTCGAGGAACATGACGCCCAACGAGCCGGCGAGCAGCGATGCGCCGTAGACCGCGCCGAACGCGATCCGGCCGATCGACGACTCGAGCTGCCGGCCGAGCACGTAGAGGATGTACATGTTGAAGCCGAGGTGCAGCAGGCTCCCGTGCAGGAACCCGCCCGTCACCAGCCGGTACCACTCGCCCTCGGCGACGCCGATCCGGCCGTCGGCCCGGCTGAACCCCTCGCCGATGAGGGCGTAGTCGAGTTGGGTGGCGAACGACGGCTCGGCCAGTGCCTCGGGCAGGGCGGTGACGATGTAGATCGCGACGTTGAGGGCGACGAGGGCGAGGGTGACCGGGGCCGTGTCGGCGGCGCGGAGGTTGCGCGCCGTCACGACCCGTTGCGCCGACGAACGGATGCACTCCGGGCAGTGGAAGCCGACCGAGGCCTGGTGCATGCAGTCGGGGCAGATGGGGCGGTCGCAGCGCTGGCAGACGACGCCCGCCCGTCGGTCGTCGTGGCGGTAGCACGTCTGGACCTCGGTGGTCATGCCCCGGAACGGTATCGGCGCCCACGACCGGGCCGGCATCGGGGGAAAACCACCACCGGCCCCCTTCTTGTCGGATCGGGGGCCGGTGGGGGGATCGACCGGGTCGGAGCGGTGCGCTGCCGGGTTTCGTCTGCCACAGCGCCTCGACGCTGTCTTGGTTGGGCGGAACCGCTGGCGAACCACCGACCGGATCGCTCCGTCGATGAGGTTGTGCGGGTCATCATCCGCCCGCGCGGGCGTCCCGTCAAGAGGTCAGGTCGGGACGAACCAGACGACGGCGAGGGGCGGGAGGACGACGACGGCCGAACGGTCCTGGCCCTGCCACGGCACGGCCTCGGCGTCGATGTCCCCGTTGACGACGTGCGAGCCGCCGAACTCCTGGGCGTCGGTGTTCAGCGCCTCGCGCCAGGTCCCCGCCGCCGGCAGACCGACCCGGTAGCCGTGCCGGGGTACCGGCGTGAGGTTCGCGACGCAGACGACCGGGGCGTCGTCGCGGCCGTGACGGACGCACGCGAGCACCGAGTGCGACGAGTCGCCGCCCTCGAGCCACTCGAACCCGCCGGGTTCGGTGTCGCGCCGCCACAGCGCCGGGTGGTCGGCCGCGACCGTGTTGAGCGCCGTCACCAGACGCTGCACGCCCGCGTGCGGCTCGCGGTCGAGCAGGTGCCAGTCGAGGCTGCGGGCGTCGGCCCACTCCCGTTCCTGGGCGAACTCGGCGCCCATGAACAGCAGCTGCTTGCCGGGGTGGGTCCACATCCAGCCGTAGAGGGCGCGCAGGTTGGCGAACCGCTGCCAGCGGTCGCCCGGCATCTTGCCGAGCATCGACCCCTTGCCGTGGACGACCTCGTCGTGGCTCAGCGGCAGCACGAAGTTCTCGCTCCAGGCGTACACGAACCCGAACGTGATCTGGTCGTGGTGGTGCGAGCGGTGCACGGGGTCGGCGCTGAAGTACTGGAGCGTGTCGTGCATCCAGCCCATGTTCCACTTCTGGCCGAAGCCGAGCCCGCCGAGGTGGACCGGCCGGGTCACCCCGCCCCACGCCGTCGACTCCTCGGCGATCATCCGCACGCCGGGGTGGTCGCGGTGGACGACCGTGTTCACCTCCTGGAGGAAGGCGATCGACTCGAGGTTCTCGCGACCGCCGTGCTCGTTGGGGACCCACTCCCCCTCGCCCCGCGAGTAGTCGAGGTAGAGCATCGAGGCGACGGCGTCGACGCGCAGGCCGTCGATGTGGAACTCCTCGATCCAGTAGAGCGCGTTGGCGACGAGGAAGTTCCGGACCTCGTTGCGGCCGAGGTTGAAGATGTGGGTGCCCCAGTCGGGGTGCTCCCCCTTGCGCGGGTCGGCGTGCTCGTAGAGGGCGGTGCCGTCGAAGCGGGCGAGCGCCCAGGCGTCCTTCGGGAAGTGCGCCGGCACCCAGTCGAGGATGACGCCGATGCCCCGCTGGTGCATGGTGTCGACGAAGGCGCGGAAGTCGTCGGGCGACCCGAAGCGCGACGTGGGCGCGTAGTAGCCGGTGACCTGGTAGCCCCACGACGGCGTGTACGGGTGCTCGGCCACGGGCAGCAGCTCGACGTGGGTGAAGCCGAGGGCCTCGACGTGGTCGGCGAGCTGCACGGCCAGCTCGGCCCACGTGAGGGGACGGTCGCCGTCCTCGGGCACGGTGCGCCACGAGCCGGCGTGCACCTCGTAGACGGAGAAGCGGTCGTCGATCGGGTCGCCGTCGCGCCGGGCCTCGACCCAGGCGGCGTCACCCCACTCGTGGTGCGAGTCGGCGATCACGCTGGCGTTGGCCGGGGGCACCTCGGTGGCCGCCGCCATCGGGTCGGACTTGAGCACCTGCACGCCGTCGGCGCCGACGATCTCGTAGCGATAGCGGTCGCCGACCGACGCCTCCGGCACGAACAGCTCCCAGACGCCGGACGAGCCGAGCGAGCGCATCGGGTGGAGGCGCCCGTCCCAGGAGTTCCAGTCGCCGACGACCCGCACCGCCTTCGCGCTCGGCGCCCAGACGGCGAACGCGACGCCGGCGACGCCCTCGTGGGTGATCGGTCGGGCGCCGAGGACGGTCCAGAGCCGCTCGTGGCGCCCTTCGCCGAGGAGGTGCAGGTCGACCTCGCCCAGCGTCGGACCGAAGCGGTACGGATCGACGACGTCGACCTCGAACGCCTCGTAGGCCACGTGGACGGGCGCGTCGACCGGCGGCAGCTCGGGCAGTGCGATCTCGAAGACCCCGCCGGCCACGTGGACGCCGGGGTAGGGGGTGCCGTCGAGGTCGATCGTGACGCCGCGCGCCTCGGGACGACGGACCCGCAGCACCACGCCGCCACCGTCGGGGTGGGCGCCGAGCACGGCGTGGGGGTCGTGGTGGCGGCCCTCGACGAGCTGCTGGATGGACGGGCTCATCCGGATCGCCTCATCCGAGCAACCGCTGGATGGCGCCGAGCGGGATCCCGACCCACGTCGGGCGGTAGGCGACTTCGTAGGCGACCTCGTACACGGCCTTGTCGAGCTCGAACGCCTCGAGCAACCGGCGCGAGACGTCCTCGGACGGGAGCAGGTCGCCGATGCCGTCGGTCGCGAGGTACCCGGCGAGGTACTCGTCGCGGACGCGCCGCTCCCAGTCGTCGACGACGCGTCCGACCTCGTCGTGGTCGCCGTTGCGCTCCCACCGCCCGACCTCGGCGGCGTAGTGGAACGACCGCAACATCCCGGCGACGTCGCGCAGCGGCGACGACGGGAGGATGCGTTCGCCGAGCGGGCGGGCGGGCTCGCCCTCGAAGTCGATGACGAACCAGCCGGCGTCGGCCCGCAGCGTCTGCCCCAGGTGCAGGTCGCCGTGGATGCGGATGGCCGGTCCGAGCGCGTCGGCCTCGCCGCCGAGTTGCGCGATGCGGTCGTAGCGCAGCGAGATGGCCTCGGCGGGCACGTGGTCGCGGACCCGGTCGAGCTGGGCCCGGAACCCGGCCACCCAGGCCGAGGCGTCGGCGGTCGAGGTCCCGTAGGCCTCGGCGAGGCGGAGGTGGAGCTCGGCCGTGATCGCGCCGAGACGGAACGCGTCGGGGCCGAAGTCGCCCCCACTGGCCGCCGCCCGCTCGTGGTCGGCGAACAGGACCCGCAGCGACGTCAGGGCGAGCAGCCACCCGTCGCTCGCGCCCGTCAGGAACTGGCGGGCGACGGCGAGGTCGGCGTCGTCGTGCCGGAGCGCGCCGTACTGGGCGGGGACGTGCGTGAAGTCGAGTTCGTGCAGGCGCTGGACGGCCTCGACGTCGGGGTTCGGGCCGTCGTGGATCCGGCGGAACAGTTTCACGATGACGTGTTCGTCGTAGACGATCGACGAGTTCGACATCTCGACGGTGAGCGGGCGCACGGTGGACGCCGACACGTCGGGCGCGACCCGGGAGAGCAGGTGGATCGCGAGCGCCGAGTCGATCGTCGCGTCGTAGACGGCGAACGGGCCCGAGTCGGTCTGGACCTGGCCGAGCAGCTCGGTGTCCTTGCCGTTCAGGAAGTCGTGGCGCTCGGGCTCGCTGCGGGCGCCGACCACGAGTTGGTAGCGGGCGACACCCGAGGGACCGTGGGCGTCGACCAGCAGCCACCACAGCGCGGGATCGCCGTCGAGCCAGGGCTCGGCGGCGACGATCTCGACCTGCTCGGGCGCGGCGTCGCCGTCGAACCAGCGCTGGACGGCGAGGTGCTCGGGGACGAGCGGGAGGATCTGGCCGGGTTC
Organism: Acidimicrobiales bacterium; assembly: GCA_041984725.1. GTDB lineage: Bacteria > Actinomycetota > Acidimicrobiia > Acidimicrobiales > Salinilacustritrichaceae > Salinilacustrithrix. The sequence goes on from JBHIXO010000030.1 coordinate 11,532, forward strand.
GATCATCGTCTGGGCTCGATCATGATCAGGGCTCGACGTGACCGATGGGCTCGTCGGCGACGTCGACCAGCGTGAACCAGTAGAAGCCGTACGGCGGGAGGGTGATGAAGTACGGCAGCTCGCCGATCTCGGGGAACGGGATGCGCCCGGTCAACTCGATGGGGACGCGCCCGGCCATCGAGGCGAGCATCAGCTCACAGGGCTGGGGGAACTGCGAGAGGTTGTGAATGCACAGCACGATGGTGTCGTCGTCCGGGTGGGGGTCGCCGGGGCCGGTCCCCGTGCGCAGGTACGCGAGGACCGAGGGGTTCTCGGCGTGCAGTACCTCGAACGAGCCGGTCCCGAACACCGGGAACTCGCTGCGCACCTCGAGCATGCGCTTCACCCAGTGGAGGAACGACGACTGGTCGCGTTGCTGGGCCTCGACGTTGACCGCCTGGTAGCCGTAGACCGGGTCCATGATCGCCGGCAGGTACAGCTTGGCCGGGTCGACCCGGGAGAATCCGGCGTTGCGGTCGGGCGTCCACTGCATCGGGGTCCGGACGCCGTCACGGTCGCCGAGGTAGATGTTGTCGCCCATCCCGATCTCGTCGCCGTAGTACATGATCGGGCTGCCCGGCATCGAGAACAGCAGGGCGTGGAACAGTTCGGCCTTGCGGCGGTCGTTGTCGAGCAGCGGGAAGAGGCGACGCCGGATGCCGACGTTGATCTTCATGCGCGGGTCGTGCGCGTACTCCGCGTACATGTAGTCCCGCTCCTCGTCGGTCACCATCTCGAGGGTCAGCTCGTCGTGGTTCCGCAGGAAGATGCCCCACTGGCAGTTGTCGGGGATCGGCGGGGTCTGGGCGAGGATCTCGGTGATCGGGAAGCGCTGCTCGCGCCGCACGGCCATGAACATCCGCGGCATCAGCGGGAAGTGGAAGTTCATGTGGCATTCCTGGCCCTCGTCGCCGAAGTAGTCGACGACGTCGGCCGGCCACTGGTTGGCCTCGGCGAGCAGGACCTTGCCGGGGAACTCGGCGTCGATGGTCGTGCGGAGCCGCTGCAGCAGGGCGTGGGTCTCGGGCAGGTTCTCGCAGTTCGTGCCGTCGCGCTCGTAGAGGTACGGGACGGCGTCGAGGCGGAAGCCGTCGAGGCCGAGGCCCATCCAGAACTTCACGACGTCGAACAGCGCCTGCTCGACCTCGGGGTTGTCGAAGTTCAGGTCGGGCTGGTGGTGGAAGAACCGGTGCCAGAAGTACTGCTCGCGCACCGGGTCCCACGTCCAGTTCGAGACCTCGGTGTCGGTGAAGATGATCCGCGCCTCCTGGTAGCGCTGGTCGTCGTCGGACCAGACGTACCAGTCGGCCTTCGGGTTGGTGCGGTCCTGGCGGGACTCCTGGAACCACGGGTGCTGGTCGGAGGTGTGGTTCACGACCATGTCGGAGATGACGCGGATGCCCCGGGAGTGGGCCTGCTCGATGAGCTCGGCGGCGTCGTCGACGCTGCCGTACTCGGGCAGCACGGTCAGGTAGTCGGAGACGTCGTAGCCGCCGTCGCGCAGCGGCGACTGGAAGAAGGGCAGCAGCCAGAGGCAGTCGACGCCGAGCCACTCGAGGTAGTCGAGGCGCTCGATCAGGCCGCGCAGGTCGCCGGTGCCGTCGTGGTTCGCGTCGTTGAAGCCGCGGACCAACACCTCGTAGAACACGGCGCGCTGGAACCAGGTGCGGTCGGTGGGGTCGATGGGTCCGGGCATCAGTGGCGACCTCCGGAGCCGCACCGGCGGCGGGCGGGAATGGGGCGGGCCCGTCGGGCGTTCCACCGACCATGGCAACGCACGTTTCCACTCCGCCGTCGCCGCTGGCGGGGATCGACTGGCGGCCCACCACGGCGCAGAAGATCGGCGCGGCCGTCGGTCTCCTGCTCGGCGTCGGCGGCGCGCTCGGCGACGTGCCGTGGATCAGCGGCGTCCTCTTCGTGCCGGGCTACGCCGCAGCGTGCGCGGTCATCCCGCGGTTCCGGGGCGTCGCGAAGTACGGCCACGTGGACTGGTTCGCGGCGCACGAGTTCGGCATGGGCGCGATCGTGCTCGGCTGGGTCCTCGCCGAGCAGTGGGGCGCCGCCGCCTTCAACGCCTCGTGGCTCGTCAGTGCGGGCGTCTGGTATGCGCGGGCGCGGCGGGGCGGTCATGCGGAGCAGTCCAGCACGTGACCGACGCGATCCGCGGCCGGCTCCAGGCGGACGTAGTTCGCTGACCCGTTCCACTGGTAGGTCTCGCCGGTGAGCTCGTCGTGGGCCCGGTACGGCCCCCACTCGGGCAGGCCGACCGCGCCGAGGTCGAGGTGGACGGTGGCCTCCTGGACGTGTTCGGGGTCGAGGTTGACGACGACGAGCACGAGGTCACCGTCGGCGTTGCGCCGGTCGCCCCGGGTGTAGGCGATCACCATGTCGTTGTCGACGTGGTGGAAGCGCGTCTCCCGCAGTTGCTGCAGGGCGGGGTGGCGCCGCCGGGCCTGGTTCACCGCCGTGACGAACGGGGCGATCGAGTCGGGACGGTCCCAGTCCCGGGGCCGCAACTCGTACTTCTCGGAGTGGAGGTACTCGGTGTTGGCGTCGGACGCCGGGGCGTTCTCGCACAGCTCGTAGCCCGAGTAGATGCCGTGGTTGGGCACGAGCGTGGCGGCGAGCAGGTAGCGGAGCAGGAATGCCGCGCGGGGGCCGTCGCGGAGCACGCCCTCGAGGATGTCGGGCGTGTTCGGCCAGAAGTTCGGGCGCATCACGTCGGCGAGCGGGCCCTGCGTGAGCTCCTCGACGTAGGTCGTCAGCTCCTCCTTCGTGTGCCGCCACGTGAAGTACGTGTAGCTCTGGTTGAAGCCGAGCTCGGCGAGCTTCGACATCATCGACGGCCGGGTGAACGCCTCGGCCAGGAAGATGATCCCGGGGTCGGTGGCGTGGATGTCGGCGATGCACCACTGCCAGAACGCGAGCGACTTGGTGTGGGGGTTGTCGACGCGGAACGTGCGGATGCCGACGTCCATCCACCGGCGGAGGATGTCGCGGCACGCCTCCCACAGTGCGACCCGGTCGGCGTCGTCCGCGGGCCAGAAGTTGATCGGATAGATGTCCTGGTACTTCTTGGGCGGGTTCTCGGCGTACTTGATCGTGCCGTCGGGCCGGTGGTGGAACCACTCCGGGTGCTCGGTGACCCAGGGGTGGTCGGGGCTGCACTGCAGGGCGAAGTCGAGCGCGATCTCCATGCCGAGCTCGCCGGCCCGCTCGATGCAGCGCACCAGGTCGGCCTCGGTGCCGAGGTCGGGGTGGATGGCGAGGTGGCCACCCTCGGTCGCGCCGATCGCCCACGGGCTGCCCACGTCGTCGGGGCCGGCGACGAGCGTGTTGTTCCGGCCCTTGCGGGCCGTGGTGCCGATGGGGTGGATCGGCGGGAAGTAGACGATGTCGAAGCCCATGGCGGCGACCGCGTCGAGCCGCTCGGTCGCGCCGGCGAAACCGCCCTCGGACCGGGGGAAGAACTCGTACCAGGCGCTGGCGCGGGCGAGCGCCCGGTCGACCCACAGGTCGTGGTCCGGCGACGTCGTGAGGTCGGGCCCCTTGGCGATGCCGGCGACGATGGGGACGAGGGCGTCGTCGAGCGCGGCGTTGAGCCGGACGTCGGCCGTGCAGTTCGTGCGCCGGATGGCGGCGATGGCGTCGTCGACGCGGGTGCGATCGGCGGCCGCGACCTCGCTGGCCAGGTCCTCGAGCAGGAGCGCACCCTCCTCGAGCTCGGTCGAGACGTCCTGGCCGTCGCCGACCTTCAGCCGCAGCTCCTTGCGCCACGTCGCGAAGCGGTCGGTCCAGCCCTGGAAGCGGAACTGGTGCCGGCCGACGTCCTCACAGACGATGTCGGTGCCCCACACGTCGTCGCCGAGATCGGTCAGCGGGGCGGACTGCCACGACCGTGCGCCCTTCGGTCGCCACTGCACGCGGGCGGCGAGGAGGTCGTGGCCGTCGCGGAAGATCCGGGCCCGCACCGGGAGCCGCTCCCCGACCGAGGTCCGGGGCATCCCGTCGCCGCCGGGCGTGGCCGGACGGACCTGGTCGATGACGACGGCGCCGCCGGGTTTGTCGAGTGTGGGCACGCTTCACAGCTACCGCATCCAGGCCGCAGGTACAACGGAGGCGCTTCGCTGGTTCGCCGAGCGTTCACACCGCCCGGGCACACCGCAGGGCGACGAACTCCAGCTCACGGCCGCCTGCGGACTCGTACGCTGCGCGGTCCATGCCAGCGACGGGGCCGTCAATCGGGCCATCGACCGGACCGTCAGCGGGGTCGGCGTTCCGGGGTCGGTGCCTGCTCACCGGGGCGGCGGGCGTGCTCGGGACGTGGTTGCGACGCACAGCGCCCGAGGGCGTGGCGCTGACGCCGGTCGTGCACCGACGGCCGTTGTCCGACGATCGCCGCACCGGCGGCTCGGCGCTGGCCGCCGACCTGCGGGACCCCGCCCGGGTCGACGAGGCCGTCCACGAGGTCCGGCCCGACCTCGTGGTCCACGCGGCCTACGCCAAGGACCGGGCATCCATCGTCGACGCCACCGCGCACCTGACCCGGGCGGCGCAGGCCGTCGGTGCCGGGCTGATCTTCGTCTCGACCGATGCCGTGTTCTCGGGTGACGGTCGGCCTCGGTCGGAGACGGATCGCCCCGACCCGATCGCCGACTACGGCCGCTGGAAGGCCGAGGCGGAGTCCATCGTGGTGGCCGCCGGGTCGGGCAACGCCGTCGTCCGACTGCCGCTCGTGCTCTCGGTGGAGCCCGAGGACCACGTCGTGGGCGAGATCCGTCGGGCGGTCGACCGCGGCGAGCGATCGACGTGGTTCACCGACGAGTTCCGCCAGCCGGCGAACGCGCCCGAGCTGGCGGCGGCGATCTGGGCGATCGCGGGACTTCCGGTCGCCGAGCGCGCCGGCGCGTGGCACCTCCCGGGTCCGGAACGACTGGCCCGGGACGAGATCGCCGAGCGAGCGGCCCGGGCCGCCGGCATCGACGCCGACGCCTTCCGGGCCGCGCCCACGCCGTCGGACGCGGATCGACCGCGGGACCTCCACCTCACCGACGCCCGGGCACGCGACGCGATCGGCTGGGACCCGACGCCCATCCACGGCGATCAGGACAGCATCGGCGGGTCGTAGAACCGGGTGTCGAACCGCTCGCCCGTGGGGTTGTCGTAGGGCTCGACGGCGGGTGGCGGGGCGGTGGGCGGTCGGGCCAACCCGCCCGCTACGAGACAGCGTCCGAAGCGGTCCCGGACGGTGAGCGAGTCGGCGTCGCCGGCGATGGTCAGGACGCCCACGTGGTGCATGCGGTGGTGGAACGGGCACACGAGCGCGAGATTTTCCAGCTCGGTCGGGCCTCCGTCCTCCCAGTGGACGATGTGATGGGCGTGCAGGCCGGAGGTCGACCCGCATCCGGGTACGCGGCAGCTCCGGTCGCGGCGTTCGAGCGCACGGCGCAGTCGTCGCGGGATCTCTCGCGAGGTGCGGCCGCAGCCGATCGGGACGCCCGCCCGCTCGAACCACACCTCGAATCGCGCATCGCACCCCAGGTAGCGCCGCTCGGCGTCCGTCAGCACCGGGCCGAGGTGGAGGCCGGCGTGCATCGTGTCGGCGTCGACGTGGACGACCACGGTCGACCGGTGCCCGTGGGGTCGGGCTGCCGCCTCGGCGTCGAGCGAGTGCTCGGTCATGCGCACGAACGCATCGGCCAGTCGCGGGAAGGGCGGCGTCGTCTCGGTCCGCTCGTCCTCGGGGTGGGCCCGCTTCCACTCGGCCACGAGCGCGTCGAGATGGGAACGCACGGCGGCCTCGGCGACGGAACCCTCGACGGCCGGCAACGTCACGTCGAGGTGCCACTGGTCGTCGTCGTCCCAGAACATGGCGACCCGCCGCTCGGGCCGAGGAGGAGGGGTCGGCGCCTCGGGTTCGGGCTCGGGCCGCGGCGCCATGCGCAGGGCGGTGCGCAGCTGGCCGACGGTCGCCGACTCGGCCAGCGTCGAGTAGTGCTCGTCGGTCCCGGCCGGCGCACGCCGGGCGATGGTCGCCACCTGGTCCTCGGACAGGCGGCCCTCCTCGAGCAACCGCACGGTGCGGGGCAGCTCGTCCCGCCGCCGGGCGATGCCGGCGAGGTTCTTCGCCCGGCCCGGTGACGCACCCAGCCTCCAGGTGGCGAAGTGGACCAGCGACTTGATCCCGGTCCCTCCGAGCAGCTGCGCCTCCTCGACCTCGGCGAGCAGCGCACAGATCCGACCGGCGATCGCGTTCTGCTGCCCGCACAGCTCGGCCAGCTCGTCGCAGATCTCGTCGAGGCGCGCCGCCGGACCGGTGGTCCCGGGCGCAGCAGACGTGGCGAGCGAGGTCACCCACCCATCATGCCGACAGCCTCTGACACTTATGGATCCGTTGATGAACCCGGCAACTCGGCCCGCACCGCCGCGACGACCACGTCCAGGTCGACCGGGCGGGTGGTGTCGACCTCGATGACGGGTCCGAGGTGGAACGGGGACTGGAACTCGGCGAGCGCCGCCGGGTCGACGGATCGGACGACGTGGACCTCGTGGTGGTCGGCGCTCGCACCCCGGAGGGCGTAGCGGCGGGCGGCCTCCTCGGGTGGGACCCGGCAGTACACCTCGACGGGTCGGGAACAGAGCTCGCGCACCCGGTCCCGTTCGTACGTGGACCCGCTGCGGAAGTTGGCCTCGAGCACGGCGGCCGGGCACTCGGCGGCGAGGCGCCACAGCAGCTCCATGGCGGCGCCGCCGAGGCGCCGGGACGACGTGAGCGGGTCGTCGTCGACGTGACCGAGGGCGTCGAACAGCGACTCCTTCACCACGTCCTTGCCGAGGAACGGCAGCCCGAGCGCAGCCGCCAGCGGCCGTCCGAGCGTCGTCTTGCCCGCTCCGGGCGCCCCGGACACGAGCACGATCCGCCGCACGACGGAGCAGTCTCGCACCGGGGCCACGTCGGCGGCGGCCGATCCTGTGCGACACTGCTCGCGATGGGGATCTTCCGTCGCCGCCGGGACGACGCCGCCACACCGCAGCCGCCGGAGCTGGTCGAGATCGAGGTCGGCTTCGACCGCTTCGCCGCCGGCACGATCACGGCCCGCTGCGAGGCCGAGGGCATCCCCGTGCGGCTCCTCACGATGGACGAGCACGGCAACGTCCCCGGGGCGCTGGCGCTCTTCCCGCACCGGATCCTGTGCCGGGCCGCGGACGAGGACCGGGTCCGCACGATCGCCCGCCGGGTCTGACCGGGTCCGGGGCGGCGGATTCGTCCGGGACACACACCGTTCACGAAGCGTCGCTACCGTCCTTCCCGATGAAGGCACTCCGCAGCTTCACCGTCCGTCCCACGCTGCCGCCCGAGCTGGAACCGCTCGAGGCGCTGGCGATGAACCTGCGCTGGTCGTGGGACGAGCGCACCCGCGAGCTGTTCCGCTGGGTCGACCCCGAGGAGTGGGACGCCGTCGTCCACGACCCGGTGCGCCTGCTCGGCAACGTCAGCAAGGCCCGGCTCGACGAGCTCGTCGAGGACAGCGGCTTCCTCCGCTTCCTCGACACGGTCAGCACCGATCTCGACCACTACCTGACCCGCGACGCGTGGTTCCAGCGCCGGGCCGAGGGTTCCAACGGCGCCGACGGGCCCAGCCCGTTGCGCAGCGTCGCCTACTTCTCCCCCGAGTTCGGCATCTCCGAGGCCGTGCCCCAGTACTCGGGCGGTCTCGGCGTCCTCGCCGGCGACCACCTGAAGGCGGCCAGCGACCTCGGCCTGCCCCTCGTGGCCATCGGCCTGATGTACCGCAACGGCTACTTCCGCCAGGCCCTCAACGTGGAGGGCTGGCAGGAGCAGGTGTACCCCAACCTCGACCCCTACGGCATGGCGCTCACGCTCCAGGACGGTGTCCAGATCAGCGTCGACCTCGGCGGGCGCGAGCTGTCGGCCCAGGTGTGGAAGGCGATGGTCGGCCGCACGGTCCTGTACCTGCTCGACGCCGACGTCGACGACAACGACCCCGAGCTGCGGGCCGTGACCGACCGGCTCTACGGCGGCGATTCCGAGCACCGCCTCCGCCAGGAGATCCTCCTCGGCATCGGCGGCGTCCGCGCCCTGCGCGCCCTCGGCGTCGACACCCAGGTGTTCCACACCAACGAGGGCCACGCCGGCTTCCTCGGCCTCGAACTGGTGCGCGAGCGCATGCAGGAGACCGGCCTGTCGTTCGGCGAGGCCATCGAGTCGGTGCGGGCCGGCAGCGTGTTCACGACGCACACGCCCGTCCCCGCCGGCATCGACCGCTTCCCCCGCGAGCTGGTCGAGAAGTACTTCACCGGATGGGCCGCCGACGCCGGCATCGCCATGGACGACCTGCTGGCCCTCGGCCGCGAGCCCGCCGACGCCGAGGCCGAAGCCGCCGACGATCGCTTCAACATGGCGGTCATGGGCTTCCGTCTCGCCGCCCGGGCGAACGGCGTCGCCAAGCTCCACGGCGCCGTCAGCCGCACCATGTTCCAGGACCTGTGGCCCGACGTGCCGGCCGACGAGGTACCGATCGGCTCGATCACGAACGGCGTCCACGCCCGCACCTGGGTCTCGTCCGAGATGGACGACCTGCTGACCCGCCATGTCCACCCCCACTGGGGCGAGGCGCCGCCGGCCGAGTGGGCCCGCCTCCACGACGCCACCGACGACGAGCTGTGGCGGGTCAAGGAACAGGGCAAGGACCGGCTCATCTCGCTGATCCGTCACCAGATCAAGGCGAAGGCGATCGCTCGTGGCCAGGCGCCGTCCGACGTCAAGTGGGCCGACGAGGTGTTCGACTCGCGGGCGCTGACGATCGGGTTCGCCCGCCGCTTCGCGACGTACAAGCGGGCCACGCTGCTGCTCTCCCAGCCCGAGCGCCTCCGCGAGATCCTCACCTCGATCGACCGGCCCGTGCAATTCGTGTTCGCGGGCAAGGCGCACCCGGCCGACGACCACGGCAAGGAGATGATCCGCCAGATCGTCGCGTTCTCCGGCGACCCCGACCTGCGCCACCGCTTCGTCTTCCTCCCCGACTACGACATCGCCATCGCCCGGGCGATGTACCACGGGTGCGACGTCTGGCTGAACAACCCGCGGCGACCCCAGGAGGCGTGCGGCACGTCGGGCATGAAGGCCGCGCTGAACGGCCAGCTCAACCTGTCGATCCTCGACGGCTGGTGGGACGAGTGCTTCGACGGCGAGAACGGCTGGGCCATCTCGTCGGCCGAGTACGTCGAGGACGGCGACCGGCGCGACGAGATCGAGGCGAACTCGCTGTTCGACCTGCTCGAGCGCGAGGTCATCCCGCTCTACTACGACCGCTACGAGGGTCGGGTCCCCCGCCGGTGGGTGCGCCGCATGAAGCACACGCTCGCCGGTCTCGGGCCGTTCGTGTCGGCGTCGCGGATGGTGAAGGACTACACGACCGAGCTCTACGAGCCCGCCGCCGCCCACGAGGAGCGGATGGTCGCCGACGGCCACGGCCGCGCCCGCGACCTGCACGCCTGGAAGCAACGGGTCCAGGGTGCGTGGCACGGCGTGCACGTCGACGGGGTCGAGAGCGACACGCTGGTCACCGGGATCGGCGACGAGCGCCGGGTCGAGGCCGTCGTGTCACTCGGGTCGCTCCAGGGTGACGACGTCGAGGTGCAGCTCTTCCACGGCCCGGTCGGCCAGGGCGACGAGCTCGAGGACGCCGAGGTGACGACGATGGTCGAGGTCGAGCGCACCGACGACGTCCACGTCCGCTACCGCGCCACCTTCACCGCGGAGCGGGCCGGTCGCTACGGGTTCACCGTGCGGGTCGTGCCGTCGCACCCCGACCTGGCGACGTCCGCCGAGCTGGGCCACATCGCCTGGGCCTGATCGCGGCCCTCTCCCCCGGCGCCGGGTCAGCCCGGCTGATCGGCCAACGCGGTCGCCTCGACCCGCGGGCGGTGGGCGGCCGCCTCGGGCGACACGATGAGGACCGGGACCGTGGCGTGCCGGACGGCCCGGGCCGCGACCCCGCCGAGCAGGCGGGCGCGCGGCAGCGGCGACCGCGCCGCCGTCGCGCCGTGGGTCCCGACGACCAGGATCGTGCCGTCGGAGCCGGCGACGTGGTCCAGGAGCGCCT
>JBHIXO010000031.1:0-21216 GCA_041984725.1 Acidimicrobiales bacterium
GCGGCGACCAGGCCGTAGACGACCACGGTGATCAGCACGGCGACGACGACCATGATCAGCGCGCGGGAGACGAACGGTTCGTCGATCACCTCCTTGAGCGAGATGACCATGATCTCGGCCGAGAGGATGAAGTCGGTGCGGATCGCGCCCCGCACCGTCTCCTCCTCGGCGTCGGGCCCCTTGACCGCCGCGGGGACGTCGTGGTCGTGGTCGTCGCCCTTGAGCGCGTGGATGATCTTGTGCGCGCCTTCGAAGCACAGGAACGTGCCGCCGGCCATCAGGATGATCTCGACGATCGTGGGCGCGATCTCGCTGAGCACGATCGCGACCGGGAGGATGAAGAGCAGCTTGTTGCGCAGCGAGCCGGTGGCGATCCGCTTGATGATGGGCAGCTCGCGTTCGGCGGCCAGCCCGTGCACGTACGTCGGCGTGACGGCGGTGTCGTCGACGACCACGCCGGCGGCCTTCATGCTCGCCCGACCGGCCGCGGCCCCGACGTCGTCGATGGACGCCGCCGCGAGCTTGGCCAGTGCGGCCACGTCGTCGAACAACCCGACCAGTCCGCCTGCCATGGCCGTCGACGTTACCGGTGACCCGTGGGTCCGCCGGCCCCGCCGGTACGATCCGAGGGTCATGGCTGCCAAGGACGAAGAGCAGGCCGAGAAGGGTCCGAACCCCGGCGACGTCGCCCGCAACCAGCTCGAGGCGCTCGGGCAGTTCATCCGCGACAAGCGCAAGCAGGCCGAGTACTCGCTGCGCGACCTGGCCGACCGGGCCAACGTCTCGAACCCCTACCTGTCGCAGATCGAGCGGGGCCTGCACACGCCGTCGGTCCGGGTGCTCAAGGCGATCGCCGCCGCCCTCAACGTCTCGGCCGAGTCGCTGCTGGTGCAGGCCGGGCTGCTCGAGGCAAACGAGGGCGACGAGAAGCCCCTCGACGTCGAGGACGCCATCCGCGCCGACCCCAAGATCACCGACGACCAGAAGGCCGCGATCCTCGCCGTCTACCGGTCGTACATCGCGCAGAACACGGCGGCGAAGCTCGACGAGGGCGCCGCCGCCTCCTGACCGGTCGGGGACCCGACGCCGGACGCGCCACGGGCGACGCCCGGAGGCGTCGCCCGTGGTGCGGTCGCCGGGCACTCGGCCCGGCGCAGCGGTGTCAGGCCGCGGCGGCCTTGGTGGCCTTGGCCTTGGGCTTCTGGCCGTCACGCGTGAGCGGCTTCACCGTCTTCACGACGTTCTTGGCGAACTTCTCCTGGTTGGCCAGGAACTTCTTCGAGAAGGCGAACTGGGTGTCGACGACCTCGGAGAGGGTGGGGAGCTGGTCGAGCAGCTCGATCTCCGGGAGCTCCAGCTCGGGCATGCGCCCGTCGACGAACTCGACGGCCTGCTTGACGTAGCCGAGGACCTCGTCCTGGATCTTGACGATGAGCTCGAGGGCCTTCTCCTCGTACTCGGTCACGGTGTCGATGATGGGGGTGGCCATGGTGGGCGTGCTCCAAGGTGTTCTGTCGTGCGGGGGAACGGTTGCTAACTCTATCAAGCACCTGCTTGATAGGCCATATTCCTTCCGTCACACGGGCGCTATTCCCGAGTCGTCAGGTCGGGATTCACCGGGAGCGCGGTTAGGTTGTGCCGCGCACGCATCCCACACCCGAAACAGGGGGAACGACGATGGCGATTCGACTGGGCGACGAGGCTCCGGACTTCACGGCCGAGACCACCGAGGGCACGCTGAGCTTCCACGACTGGAAGGGCGACTCGTGGGCCGTCCTCTTCTCGCACCCGAAGGACTACACGCCCGTGTGCACGACCGAGCTCGGTCGTGTCGCGGGCCTGAAGCCCGAGTTCGACAAGCGCAACGTGAAGGTGATCGGCCTGTCGGTCGACCCCCTCACCGATCACGAGGGCTGGAAGGGCGACATCGAGGACGTCACGGGCAACGCGCTCAACTTCCCGCTCATCGCCGACACGAAGCACGAGATCGCGGAGATGTACGACATGCTCCCCGCGACGGCCGGCACCGAACTGTCCGAGGTGCTCACCGTCCGCTCGGTGTTCGTCGTCGGCCCCGACAACAAGGTGAAGCTCAGCCTCACCTACCCCGCGTCGACCGGGCGCAACTTCGACGAGATCCTCCGGGTCATCGACAGCCTGCAGCTCACCGCCAACCACTCGGTGGCCACGCCCGCCGACTGGAAGCACGGCGACGACGTCGTCATCGCACCGGCGATCAGCGACGAGGACGCCAAGGCCAAGTTCGGCGAGTTCGACGCCAAGAAGCCGTACCTGCGGCTCACCAAGCAGCCGTCCTGACCGCGACGGTCCGCTGACGTCCGCGACGTCCACCGGCCGGCCGCATCGCGGCCGGCCGTGACGCGTCCGATCAGGAGACGGCGACCGCGCCCAGCGCGCCGTGCAGGAGCCGGCGCCAGCCGTCGGCCCGGACGCCGAGCAGCTGCAGCCGGCCCTCGGCGCTGTCGCGGGCCGCGCCGGCGTCGTCGCACCGGCCGTGCTCGGCGACGGTGGCGTCGACCAGGCGGAGCACCGCCTGGGCCAGCCGGTCGCCGGTGCCGTCGACGGCGGTGATCGTGGCGCCGAGTACGCCGCGGGCCTCGTCGACGCGGCCGTGGGCGGCGTCGACCAAGGCGCGCGCCACGGCGCCGTACGCCTCGTCGAGGTAGGTGTGCGGGCCGCGTTCGAGGGCGGTGAGGTGGCCCGTCACCTCGTCGGCGTCGCCGCGGGTGGCCGCCACGAGCGCCCGGGCGCAGTGGACGTAGCCCCGGTCCTCGGTGATCTCGGCGGCGACCGCCGCCGCCCGCTCGTCGTCGCCGGCCTGGAGGTGGTGCAGCGCGAGCGCTGCGGTGGCGTCGGCCCCGCCGACGAGGTCGGCGGGCCGGAACCACTGCGACTCGGCGATCGCGTTGCGCCCGAGCTCGACGTCGCCGAGCTGCACCGCGGAGGTCAGCGTGATCACCCGGGCCATCCACACGTCGTTGGCGTCCTGCTCGCTGCGCGACCACAGGGCGGCGTGGAGCTGGTCGATGCCGGCGTCGATGTCGCCGGACATCAGCAGCGACCGGGCCAGGCCGCACCGGGCCTGCAACTCGCCCATGCGGTCGTCGATCTCCTCGAACAGGCGCGTGGCCTCGCGGGCGTACTGGACGGCGTGGTCGGTCCGGCCGGACCAGAGGGCGATCGACGCAGTGAGGACGACCATCATCGCCTCGCCCCAGACCTCGCCCCGCTCGCGGGCGTCGAGGCCGACCTCGGCGGCGAGCGCTTCGGCCTCCTCGTTGCGGCCCTGGTGGAAGCGCACCCAGGCGAGCAGGCCGCGCGACCAGGTGAGCCCGCCGGGATCGCCCAGCTCCTCGAACGTGCGCATGGCGGCGAGCACCCGTTGCTCGGACTCCTCGACCCGCCCGGCGATGTAGGCCGACCAGGCGAGGTTCTGGAACGCCCAGGCCGTGCCGCGCCGGTCGCCGAGGCGTTCGAACAGTTCGACCGCCTCGGAGAGGGCCTCGTCGGCGGCGTCGAACTCCGCGGCGAAGAGGTGGGCCATGCCCCGCTTGCGCAGGGTCTCGGCCCGGCCGGCGACGTCGTCGAACGCCGCGAACCGACGCTCGGCGTCGGCGAGGGCGGCGAGGGCGTCGTCGAGTCGGCCGCGGTGCTGGAACACGTCGGCGCGCACCAGCAGGAGCTGGGCGAGCTGCTGCTCGTCGCCCGCCGCGGCCGCCAGCTCCTCGGCGGCGGCGGCATCGGCCTCGGCACCGTCGAGGTCGTAGGTGTCGGCCCGGGCGGCGGCGCGGTGGCGCAGGAGGGCGATGCGGCGGGGGTCGTCGTCACCGACCAGGCCCAGACCGCGGGTGGCGAGCGTGGCCACCATCGTCGGGAAGACGTCGTCCTGGGCGACGTCGATGCCGCGGAGGATCCACTCGATCGCCCGGGACACGACGTCGGCCGGCACCTCGGCGGTGGGGCCGACGTCGGCGACGAGCTCGGCGGCGGAGGCCCAGTGGTGGGCGACCTGGTCGATCACGTACTCGTGGTGGGCGTCCTCGTGGGCCTCGATCCACTGCGCGATGCCAGCGTGGGACCGGGCCCGGTCGGACTTCGTGAGCGTCGAGTACGCGACCTCGCGGATGACGTCGGAGCGGAACGAGTACTCGGCACCGTCGAGCACGAGGAACTCGCGCGCCGCGAGGCTCTCGAGGATCGACCGGGTGCGCTCGCGGTCGTGGCCGCGCTTGACCTTCGCCATCGTCAGCAGCGCGTCGATCTTGTTCGACCGGCCGAGGACGGCGGCGTCGTCGAGGACGTGACGGTCCTCGGGGCCGAGCGCGTCGAGCCGGGCGGCGACGAGGCCGCGCAACGTCGTCGGGAGGTCCCCGGCCTCGGACTGCAGCAGCTGGTCGACCGTGCGCACGCCGGCGTCGGTGATCAGCGACACGAGCTCCTCGAGGTAGAAGGGGTTGCCGCCCGAGCGATCGACGAGCAGGGCGGCCAGCGCGGGGTGGAGTGCCCCCTCGGTCAGGTGGCCGAGCAGGCGCGAGCTGGCCTCGTCGTCGAGCGGGTCGAGGTGGAGCACGACCGAGTTGGCCGCCTCGGGGGTCGGCGTCCAGCGGTCGCGAAGCGAGCGCCGCGCCGTGGCGAGCAGCACGAAGGGGCGCCGGGCCAACCGGGCCAGCAGCGTGTCGAGGAGGTCGAGCACCTCCTGGTCGGCCCAGTGCAGGTCGGACAGCACGACCATCACCGGCTTCTGGCGGGTGTAGCCCTCGGTGATGGCGACGACGGACCGGATGACCTCCTCGCGGGCCCGGGTCCCGTCGATGTCGCGCAGCGGGCCGTCGTTGCCCAGGAGGTGCTGGAGCCCGGCGACGACCCGGTCGACCTCGTCGAGGCGTCCCGACTCGGTGAGGGCGGTGGTGGCGGCGCGCCGCAGGTGGTCCTCGGCGTCCTCGGGCGTGGCGCTCGGGTCGAGCCCGGCGGCCGAGAGCACGGCCTCGGCCACGGGCCACCAGACGTTGGCCTCGCCGTAGGGGACACAGCGACCTTCGAGCACGAGCGCGCCCAGGCACCGCCCGGCGTGCGCAGCGGCCTCGGCCGCGAGACGGGACTTGCCCATCCCCGCCTCGCCGTGGACGACGAGCAGAGCGGCCCGCGACCGTTCGATGGCGGTCTCGCTGACGCCGGTGAGCAGCGACAGTTCGGCGTCCCGGCCGACGAGCGGCATGCGGGCGGTGCGCACCCGCTGGCCCGGGGGCGCGACGGGCCGCACGGCCTCGAAGGCCTCGACCGGGAGCCGCTTGCCCTTGGCCTCGACCGGGTCGATCCGGCGGTACTCGATGGCGTTGCGCGTGGCGAGCCGGGTGTCGGGACCGACGAGCACGGTGCCGGGCGTGGCCGCCTCCTGGAGACGGCTGGCCGTGTTCACCACGTCGCCCATCGCCGTGTACTCGCGCCCGGCGCGCACGGCGCCGACCAGGACCTCGCCGGTGTTGACCCCCACGCGCATGCGGACGGGTTCGCCGATGTCGGCGGCGACGGCGGCGATCGTCTCCTGCATGCGCAGACCGGCCCGGACCGCGCGCTCGGCGTCGTCCTCGTGGGCGACGGGCGCACCGAACAGCGCCACGATCGCGTCGCCCATCACCTTGTCGACCCGGCCGCCGAACGCGTCGATGTCCCGGGCCAGGCGCTCGAAGCACCGGTCGACGAGCCGCTTCACCTGCTCGGGGTCGAGCGTCTCGGACATGGCCGTGAACCCGACGAGGTCGGCGAACACCACGGTCGCGATACGACGCTGGTCGCCGACGACCACGAGCTCGTGCCCACACGAGGCGCAGAACCGGGCCCCGGCGGAGACCTCGGCCCGGCACTGGGGACACACCACGGGTGCATCCTACGGTGCGACCGCCGCGACCGGACCGGCCCGAACCGGTGTGACCGTCACAGCCCCGGGGATCTCCTCCGGCCGTTCCGGGCCGACGACGTAGCGTGCAGGCCATGTCGAGCACCCCCCTGTCGGCTCCTCCTGCCGTCGCGGCGCGCACGGTCGCCGCCACGAAGACCTACGGCTCCGGCGAGACCTCGGTCGCCGCGCTGCGCGCCGTCGACGTCGAGTTCCGCACCGGCGAGTTCACCGCGATCATGGGCCCCTCGGGCTCGGGCAAGTCGACGCTCATGCACTGCGTCGCCGGACTCGACACGCTCAGCAGCGGCTCGGTCCACGTCGGCGACGTCGAGCTGGGTTCGCTCTCGGAGAAGGACCTCACCACGCTGCGTCGCGACAAGATCGGCTTCGTCTTCCAGGCATTCAACCTCATCCCCACCCTGAGTGCCCGCGAGAACATCACCCTCCCGCTCGACCTCGCCGGACGGAAGGGCGACGAGGCCTGGATCGACCGGGTCGTCGACACGGTCGGGCTCCGCGACCGCCTCCACCACCGCCCGAGCGAGCTCTCGGGCGGCCAGCAGCAGCGCGTCGCCGTCGCCCGCGCGCTGGCGAGCCGCCCCGAGATCGTGTTCGCCGACGAGCCCACCGGCAACCTCGACTCCTCGACGTCCGGCGAGATCCTGAGCTTCATGCGCGCCGCGGTCGACGAACTGGGGCAGACCATCGTGATGGTCACCCACGACCCGCAGGCGGCGTCCTACGCCGACCGCGTGCTGTTCCTCGCCGACGGCCAGATCGTCGACGAGATGCACGAGCCCACGGCCGACGCCGTGCTCGACCGCATGAAGCACTTCGGGGACTGAGATGCTCCGGGTGACCACCCGCTCCATCTGGGAGCACAAGCGGCGGTTGGTGTCGACCGTCCTCGCGATCGTGCTCGGCACGGCGTTCATGTCCGGCACCTTCGTGCTCGCCGACACCCTGGACAAGGTCTTCGACGACCTGTTCTCCGAGGTCAACGAGAACGTCGATGTCCAGGTGCAGGGCGTCGAGCTGTTCGACGGCGGGTTCGGCGGCGGCCCCGACGCCCGCGAGCTGCTCGATCCGGCCCTGGTCGACGCCGTCCGGGCCGTCGAGGGCATCGAGCGGGCGGAGCCGTTCGTGCAGACGGTCGGGTTCGGCTCGGTCAATCGGATCCTCGACGACGAGGGCGACCCGATCGGCGCCACCCAGGGTCCGCCCACCCTCATCGAGAGCTGGATCGACGACGACGTCCTCAGCCCCTACCGCCTCGTCGGCGACGGCCGGGCCCCGACCGCCGACGACGAGATCGCGCTCAACGTCGCAGCCGCCGAGGACGGCGGCTGGCAGCTCGGCGACCCGGTCCGCGTCCTCACCCAGTTCGGCGAGCAGACCTACACACTCGTCGGCACGTTCACGTTCGGGACCGCCGAATCCTCGGCCGGGGCGGTGTCCGCCGACTTCACGCTCGCCGAGGCCCGCCGCCTCGCCGGCCTCGACCGGGGCATCCAGGTCATCCTGGCCGGCGGTGCCGACGGCGCCGACCAGGTCGCGCTCCGGGACGCCGTCGCCGACGTGCTGCCGCCCGAGGCCGAGGCGCTCACCGGCGAGGAGGCGGCCGCCCAGACCTCCGAGTCGGTCCAGGAGGGCTTCTCCTTCTTCCAGCAGCTGCTCGTGATCTTCGGCGCGGTCGCGCTGCTCGTGGGCACCTTCATCATCGCCAACACCTTCTCGATCCTCATCGCCCAGCGGACCCGCGAGCTCGCGCTCCTCCGGGCGATCGGCGCGACCCGTCGCCAGGTGCTCGGCTCGGTGCTCCTCGAGGCATCGGTGATCGGGCTCGTCTCGGCCGTGCTCGGCCTGCTCGGCGGGGTCGCGCTCGCCGCCGGCGTCACCGCCCTGTTCCAGGCGTCGGGCGCCGACCTGCCGACGACGACGCTCGTGGTGTCGTCGTCGAACGTCATCCGGGCCACCGTGATCGGGCTCGTCGTCACGCTCGTCGCCTCGATCCTGCCCGCCGTCCAGGCGACCCGGGTCCCGCCCATCGCCGCCCTCCGCGACGTCGCCGTCGAGCGGTCGGGCGCCTCGCGCATCCGCATCGGCGCGGGCGTCGTGCTGCTCGTCGGCGGCGTCCTCGGGCTCTCGTCCGCATGGACCGCCGAGCGGGGTTCCGACGCACTGCCCGGCGTCGGACTCGGCGCCCTGCTCCTGATCGTCGGCGCCATCGTGGTCGGGCCCGTCCTCGCCCGCCCCACCATCCGGGTGCTCGGCGGCTGGCTCCCGCGGGTGCGGGGCATCACGGGCCAACTCGCCACCGAGAACGCCGCCCGGAGCCCGAAGCGCACGTCGGCCACTGCGTCGGCGCTCGTCATCGGCGTGACCCTCGTCGGGTTCATCACGATCTTCGCGGCGTCGGCCGAGGCATCGATCGAGTCGGAGATCACTCGCGGCTTCAGCGGCGACCTCGTCGTGCAGTCCGAGAGCGGCGGGTTCGGCTTCGGCCCGCCCGGCGTGTTCCCCGCCACCGTCGCCGACGACGTCGCGGCCGTCGACGGCGTCGACGTCGTGTCGCGGATCGGGTTCACGACCGCGCAGATCACCTTCGCCGACGGCGACACGTCGACGACGTTCGTGCAGTCGATCGACCCGGCCACCGCGACCGTCGGCTTCGACGCCCAGATGGCCGAGGGCGACGTCACCGACCTCACCCCCGGCGGCGTCCTGGTCGACCAGGAGACCGCCACGAACAACGACCTGGCGATCGGCGACATGGTCGGCATCACCGGCCCCACCGGCTCCCGCATCGACGTGACCGTCCAGGGGATCTCCGACGACTTCACCGTCCTCGGCTTCTTCACCATCGACACCGAGGACCTGGCGCGGCTCGTGAGCGAGCGTCAGCTCGCCCAGCTGATCGTGGTGCTCGACGACGGCGCCGATCTCGACGCCACCGAGGCGGCGATCGAGGAGGCGATCTCGGGCGTGCCCGGCCTCGAGGTCCTCGACCGCGACGGCTTCGTCGGTTCGCTCGTCGGCCAGATCACGAGCTTCCTCACGCTCGTGCAGGCGCTGCTCGGCCTCTCGATCATCATCGCCGTCATCGGCATCGCCAACACCCTCTCGCTGTCGATCCACGAACGGACCCGCGAGCTCGGGCTCCTGCGGGCCGTCGGCATGACCCGCTCGCAGCTGCGCTCCGCGATCCGGTGGGAGGCCGTGCTCATCAGCGTGCTCGGCACCGTCGTCGGGCTCGGGCTCAGCCTCCTGCTCAGCTACGCGCTCGTGTCGGCGCTCGATTCGTTCGGCCTGACCACGTTCCGCATCCCGTTCGGCTCGTTGCTGATCGCCGTGGTGGGTGCCGCCAGCCTCGGGGTGCTCGCCGCCATCCGACCGGCCCGTCGCGCCGCCCGCCTCGACATCCTCGACGCCATCGCGACCGAATGAGCCCCGGCGGCCGGTAGACCCGGGGCATGGCCCTCGACCCCGCCGACCTCGACGACGCCCACCTCGGGTTCCTCACCGAACGCCACCTCGCCACGCTCACGACGCTGCGGCCCGACGGGTCGCCGCACGTCGTGGCCGTCGGCTTCACCTGGGACGGCGAGTCCGGGCTCGCCCGGGTGATCACGTGGGACGCGTCGAAGAAGGCTCGCAACCTGGCGGCCCGGCCCGGCACCCGGGCCGTCGTGAGCCAGGTCGACGGCGGCCGATGGCTGAGCCTCGAGGGTCCGGCCACCGTGACGACCGATCCGGAGCGGTGCCGCGACGCCGAACGCCGGTACGCCGCGCGCTACTCCGAGCCCAAGCAGCGCGACGACCGCGCCGTCATCGAGATCGCGGTCGACCGGATCCTCGGCCGGGCCTGATCAGCCATCGCCCGACCGACGCGGCGCGCCGGGGCCGAAGATGAGCCGGGGGCCGCGGTCCCACGTGAGGTAGTTCCACGCCCAGTTGACGAGCACCGAGAGCCGGTTGCGGAACCCGATCAGCATCACGAGGTGCAGGAACAGCCAGGCGAGCCAGGCGACCGAGCCGACGAGCGCCGGGAGGCGCGGGACCTCGGCCACGGCCGAACGCCGACCGATCGTCGCCATCGTTCCCTTGTCCCGGTAGCGGAACTCCCCGGTCGGCCGTCCCCCGAGCACGGCGCGGATGTTGGCGGCGACGAGCTCGCCGCCCTGGATCGCCGCCGGGGCGAGCTGGGGTGCGGGGCCGTCACCGGCGGCGCTCGCCGCGTGGGCGAGATCGCCGACGACCCAGACGCCGTCGCGACCCTCCACGGCGAGGTCGGGCCCGACGACGATGCGCCCACCCGGCCCCTGGGGCAGGTCGAGCGCCGACGCGAGCGGGTTGGCCCGCACCCCGGCCGCCCACACCAGCGTGTGTGCCGGCAGCTCCTCCCCGCCGTCGAGCACGACCCGGTCGGCCCGCACCTCGGCGACCTTCGTCGACAGGCGGACCTCGACGCCCCGGCGCCGGAGCGCGTCGAGCGCGTGCCGCCGGCTCCGCGACCCGAAGGGCGCGAGCAGGGTGTCGGCCATCTCGACGAGCACGACCCGGGCCCGCTCGACGGGGAGCGAGTGGAAGTCGTCGCGCAGGACGCGGTCGAAGAGCTCGGCCAGGGCGCCAGCGGTCTCGACGCCGGTCGGGCCGCCGCCGACGATCGCGAACGTCAGCGCGCCCTCGTCGACGAGCTCGGGGCGTCGGTCGGCCGCCTCGAACCGCTCGAGCACCCGGTTGCGGAGCCGGGCGGCGTCGTCGAGGGAGTACAGCGGAAAGCCGTGCTCGGCCACGCCCGGGATGCCGAAGTCGTTCGCCGTCGACCCGGCGGCGAGGACCAGGTGGTCGAAGGGCACCGGGTCCTGGTCCTCGACGAGCAGCGCCCGGCCCTCCCAGTCGATGCCGGTCGCCGTCCCGTTGCGCACGTCGACCTCGGGGTGGCGCTGGACGATGGCCCGGATCGGGTGGGCGACGTCGGCGGCGTTCAGGCCACTGGTGGCCACCTGGTACAGCAACGGCAGGAACGTGTGGAAGTTGTTGCGGTCGACGAGGGTGACGTGCACGGGCCGGTCGGCGGGCGAGCCATCGCTCGGGTCCCGGCGGGCGAGCAGGCCCCGGACCACGGCGAGGCCGCCGAAGCCGGCGCCGACGACGACGATGCGGACGGGCGGAGCGCTCACTTCGTGAATTGTTTCACGAAGTCGCGGGCCGTGTCTCCCCCGTTTCCGCATCGCCCGGGATCCGGGCGGCGGGCTGACAGGTCGGGCACCAGTACGTCGACCGGGCCATGGGGCCCTGACGCCGCATCCGCACCGGGGTCCCGCACCGGCGGCAGGGCTGACCGCGCCGGCCGTAGACGGCGACGCCGTCCTCGTAGGTGACCCGTCCCGTCCGTCCGAGGTTGGCCCGCAGGAGCCGGTGGGCGGTGCGGTAGCAGGCCCGGAGCACGTCGACGTCGACGTCGGCGGCAGGCGTGAACGGGTCGAGCCCGTGCAGGAAGCAGACCTCGGACTTGTAGACGTTGCCGATGCCGGCGGCGACGCGCTGGTCGAGCAGCAGGTCGCCGAGCTGCACCACGCTCCCGACCGAGGCGTCGCCGGTTCCGGCGCCGGCGACCAGGCGTCGCGCCCGGTCGACGGCGGCGTCGAGATCGGGGTCGGGGTCGGCGAGGTCCGGGCCCAGTGACGCCAGCACGGCGGGCGGACCGGCGGCACGGTGGTAGGTCTCGACCACCGGCGCCTGGAAGCACACCGCCTCCCACCCGCTGTCGACCCCGAGCACGACGCGGGCGAGGTGTGGTCCCCGGCGCCAGCGCTCGCCCTCGCGGTAGAGGTGCCAGGCGCCGGTCATCTTCATGTGGGTGCGGAGGCTGAGCCCCGACCCGAAGTGGACGAGCAGGTGCTTGCCCCGCGCCTCGACGTCGTCGACGACGTCGCCCACGCGGGGACGGTCGCCGGCCAACCGTGGTGCCTCGAAGCGCACGACCGAGCGCCCGGCGAGGACGGGCCGCATGCGGATCGCGGTGCGGTGGATCGTGTCGCCCTCGGGCACCCGGCTGACGGTATCGGCGCGCTCGACGGTTGCCGCCCCTGGCCCCACGCCATTACCCTACGACGAGTAGGAGAAATCCGCGTCCCGCAGCAGTGCGCCCCGCAGGAGGTCCACACGATGCCCCGCAATGCGAGCACCGCGCCCCGGGCGATCGCCCCGCGCGAGATCACCGTCCGACGTCCCGGCCTCGAGTTCGGGGACATGCCCCGTCACTTCGTGGCCGACGACCCGGTCCGCAGCCACATCGCCGCCATGCTGTCGGCGGTCTTCCCCGAGGGCGAGGACTTCTTCGTCCGCAGTGTGCGGGCCTACCGCGACCAGATCACCGACCCCGAGCTCAAGCAGCAGGTGAAGGGATTCATCGGCCAGGAGGCGATCCACGGTCGCGAGCACCGCGACTTCAACGAGCGCCTCGCCGAACTCGGGTACCCGACGCTCGTCGTCGACCGGCGGGTGAAGTGGGGCCTCGCGCTCCTGCACAAGCTCGCGCCGAAGCGGACACAACTCGCCGTGACCGCCGGACTCGAGCACTACACCGCCACGCTGGCCGAGACGCTGCTGCGCAGCGAGTCGGCGCGGGCCGAGTTCGCCACCGACGAGGTCCGGGCCCTGTTCACCTGGCACGCCCTGGAGGAGACCGAGCACAAGTCGGTGGCCTTCGACGTGTTCCAGGACGTGTGCGGCAAGCACTACGTGCGGGTCGGGACGATGACGGCCATCCACGTCGCCTTCCTGCTCGAGATGGTCCTGGCCGTGACCCACTCACTGCTCCTCGACCGCGGCTCGTGGAAGCGGGTCCCCGGGAGCCTGCGTCGTCTGCGCTCGCACCCCTTCTTCCAGCGCGACGTCGTGCGCCGACTCCTCGACTACAACCGCCGCGACTTCCACCCCGACGACCACGACACCGAGGACCTCATGGCCGAGTGGCGGGCCCGGTACGACGCCGGCCTCGCCGCCTGAACCGGACGCTCGACCCCCGATGACCCGCCGTGGCCGGCCGCCGCGCACGCCCGAGGAACGAGCCGAGCGGCGACGACGCCTCACCGACGCAGCCATGACCGCCGTGCGCCTGCGAGGCCCCGACGTCTCGATCGACGACCTCGCCGGCGCGTGCGGCGTCTCCAAGCCCGTGCTCTACGACGAGTTCGGCGACAAGCGGGGCATCGCCGACGCAGTGGCCGTCGCGATGGCCCGCGACGTCGAGGCCCAGGTCCTCGGCCAGCTGGCCGACCTCGGCACGATCGACATCGACGCGATCATCCGCGAGCTGCTCACGGCGCTGATCGACCTCGTCGACGACGAGCCCGAGCTGTACGAATTCGTGGTCCGCTCGATCCGGGCGAGCGACCGCGGTTTCCTCGACAACGCGCTGGTCCGCACGCTCCACGAGCGGCTCGGCGCCTACGTGGGGCTGCTGGCCCCGGGCGCACCGCCCGACCGGGTCGCCGTCCTCGTCGACGGCGTCTACGGCTTCGTGTTCGCCGCGATCGAGTCGTGGCAGACCCACCGCGCCCCCGACCGCGACGCGCTGCTCACGACCCTGATCGACGTGATCCGGGCCGGCGCCGCTGCGGCCGCCGCGCCGTGACCACCGCCGGGACCGCCGCCGGTCAGGGCCGGTACACGAGGCCCTTGTAGCCGTCGCGGTAGCCGGCCCGCTCGAACAGCTCGCGGGCGGGGTGCTCCCGCACCGGCTCGCCGTCGACCGTGCGGATCTCGAGGGCGCGATACCGGCCCCGGTCGACGAGCTCCCGCAGCAGGGTCGGCCACTCGGGATGGTCGGCCGACGCGGGGAACGTCGCGACCGAGTGGCCGCCCCGTTCGAGGTAGGCGACGACGTCGCCGTCGACCAGGACGACGTGGGCGCCGGTCTGGCGGGCGGGCCGGCCGGCCGACTCGGGCCACGCGAGGGCGGCGCCGTAGGGCTGGGCCGGGTCGGTGGCGGCGAGCACGAGGCGGTCGGGCTCGTCGCGCTCGACGTCGCGGGCGGCCCGGAGGCGGTCGACGGCACCGGGCAGGGCGAACTGGGCGGCGCCGAGACCGGCGACGAAGTAGCCGGCCCGGATCTCGCCCCGCTCCTCGAGCGCCTTCAGCACCGGGTAGACGCCGGCGAAGCCGCCCTCGCTGCCCTCGCCGAGCGCGGCCTCCCGGGTGAGCACGCCGTAGCGCTCCAGCAGTTGGCGCGCCTTGGCGTGCGCGGTCTCGGTGGGTGTGGGTCGGGGTTCGAGCAGCGGCTCGACGAGCGACCAACGCCCCGCCCCCGCCGCCGGTCCGAGTCGGGCGAGCCGGCCCGGTCGTGGCCGACCCCGGCCGCGGGAGCCGCCCGAGCGCCGGGGGCGTCCGGCGAGGAAGGCGCGGAGCGGGACGAGCGAGTCGTTGGTGACGGCGCCGGCCCAGACGAGGTCCCAGAGCGCGGCGAGGACCGACGGTTCGTCGTACTCGCCACCGGCCTCCTGGACGGCGGCGACGAGGTCGGTCCAGAACGATGCACCCCGGGTGCGGAGGCGGTCGAGGATCGCCTCGTGCTCGACTCCGTCGGGCGGGTCGTCGAGCGTGGGCACGAGCAGCCCGGCCTGGTCGCGGAACAGCAGACGGACGCGTCCGTCGCGCGCGCCGATCGAACCCGCGCCGACCCACACCACCTCGCCCGCGCTGCACAGCTCGTCGAGCAGCGGGGCCTCGTAGTCGCGAACCCGGGCCGGGAGGACGTCGGCCTCCAGCACCGAGGCGGCGACGGGCGCGCCCTGGAGCTGGGCGAGGGCGTCGATCAGCGCGTCGGTGCCGCGACGGTTGGCGCCGACGTGGTGCCAGGCGGGCAGGAAGCGGCCGAGCGCGTCGGCCTCGACGGGCTCGACCTCGCGCCGCAGGACGGCCAGCGACCGGCGGCGCAGCGTGCGCAGCACGTCGGGGTCGGTCCACTCGCGCTCGTGGCCGCCGGGCCGGAACTCGCCGCGCAGCAGGCGACCGTCGCCCTCGAGCCGTTCGAGCGCGGGGCGGACCCGGTCGACACCGACGCCGTACCGGGCGGCGACGGCCGTGGTCGTGAACGGCGCGTGCGACCGGGCGTAGCGGGCGACGAGGTCGGCCATCGGGTCCTCGACCGACGCGGTGAACGCCGCCGGCAGGCCCATCGGGACGGTGACGCCGAGTGCATCGCGCAGCCGGCCGGCGTCCTCGGTCGCCGCCCACGCCTCCTCGCCCCCGACCGGGGCCGGGTACGCCCGGCCGGCCGCGACGAGGTCGTCGAGCCAGCCGGCGGCGTCACCTTCGCAGCGTCGGGCCAGCTCGTCGGCGGTCAGCGGGCCGAGCGTGCGCAGCACGTCGTGGCACTCGTCGACGTCACGGGCCCGCCGTCCCTCCACGAGCCGTTGCAGCTCGAGCTCGGTGTCGAGGATGACGTCGGGATCGAGCAGCTCGCGCAGCTCCTCGGAGCCGAGCAGCTCGCGCAACAGGTCGCGGTCGAGCGCGAGGGCGGCAGCGCGCCGCTCGGCCAGGGGGGCGTCGCCCTCGTACATGTAGACGGCGATCCAGCCGAACAGCAGCGACTGCGCCATCGGCGACGCCCGGTCGGTGTCGACGGGGACGACCCGGATGCGGCGGCTGTGGACGTCGCGCAGCACCTCGCGCAGCGCGGGGAGGTCGAACACGTCGTTCACGCACTCGCGCGTCGTCTCGAGCAGGATCGGGAACGTCGGGTACTTCGACGCCACCTTCAACAGGTCGGCGGCCCGCTGACGCTGCTGCCAGAGCGGCTGGCGGCGGTCGGGGCGGCGCTTCGGGAGCAGCAGCGCGCGGCCGGCACACTCCCGGAACCGCGACGCGAACATCGGCGAGTTCGGCAGGTGTCCGAGCACGATGTCGTCGATCTCGTCGACGGGGATGGCCAGCTCCTCGACGGGGAGGTCGTCGACCGACTCGGGCAGGCGCAGCACGATGCCGTCGTCGGACCACAACAGCTCGACGTCGACGCCCCACCGCTCCCCCAGTCGCTGGCGCAGCGCCATCGCCCACGGGGCGTGCACCTGCGCGCCGAACGGCGACAGCACGCAGACGCGCCAGTCGCCGATCTCGTCGCGGAACCGCTCCACGACGATCGTGCGGTCGTCGGGCACGGCGCCGGTGGCCTCGGCCTGCTCCTCGAGGTAGTCGACGAGGTTGGCGGCGGCGAGCACGTCGAGGCCGTGGGCCGTCCGGAGCCGTTCGACGGGGTCGGGCGTCTGCTTCGGGTCGCGCAGCTCGCGCACGAACTGGCCGATGCCCCGACCGAGCTCGAGGGGTCGGCCGGGACCCTCGCCGTGCCAGAACGGCATCTTGCCGGGCACGCCGGGCGCCGGCGTCACGATGACCCGGTCGAAGGTGATGTCCTCGATGCGCCACGTCGACGCGCCGAGCAGGAACGTCTCGCCCGCCCGGGACTCGTAGACCATCTCCTCGTCGAGCTCACCGACCCGGGTGCCGTCGGGCAGGAACACGCCGAACAGCCCGCGGTCGGGGATGGTCCCCGGGTTGGTGACGGCGAGGCGCTGCGCGCCCGCCCGACCGCGGACGACGCCGGACCCGTCGGCTTCGCCGCTCTCGGTGACCGCGGTGCGGTCCCACACGATGCGGGGGCGCAGCTCGCTGAACTCCTCGGAGGGGTAGCGGCCCGCGAGCAGGTCGAGGCACGCGTGGAGCACGTCGTCGCTGAGCGTCGCGAAGTTGGCGCTGCGGCGCAGCATGCGGCCGAGCGCGGCGACCGACCAGTCGTCGAGTGCGCACGCGGCGACGATCTGCTGGCACAGCACGTCGAGCGGGTTGCGCGGGTACCGGGTCTCCTCGATGAGACCGTCCTGCATCCGCTGCACCACGACCGCGGCCTCGAGGAGGTCCTGGCGGTGCTTCGGGAAGAGCTTGCCCCTGCTCGGCGCGCCCACCTGGTGGCCGGCGCGCCCGATGCGTTGCAGTCCCGACGACACGCTGCCCGGCGACTCGACCTGCACGACGAGGTCGACGGCGCCCATGTCGATGCCGAGCTCGAGTGACGACGTGGCGACCAGGCCCTTCAGGCGGCCCGACTTCAGCTCGTCCTCGATCTGGAGCCGGCGCTCGCGGGAGATCGAGCCGTGGTGCGCCTTGACCAGCTCGGGCAGCTCGCCGTCGGGGCCGATGCCGTACTCGTCGAGGTTCGGGTGCGAGTACGGGCGACCCCCCGAACCCACGCCGTCGCCGGCCGTGGCGTCGTACTCCCCGTTGGCGAGCTCGTTCAGCCGCGTCGCCAGTCGCTCGGCCAGACGGCGCGCGTTCACGAAGATGAGCGTCGAGTTGTGCTCCTGCACGAGCTCGAGCAGCCGGGGGTGCATGGACGGCCAGATGCTCTTGCGGATCGGGCCGAGCGACGCCGGGCCGCTGACCGGTTCCTCGATCACCTTGCCGAGGTCGCCCATGTCCTCGACCGGGACGATGACCTCGACGTCGAGCTCCTTGCGGACGCCGGCGTCGACGATCTCGACCGGCCGCCACTGCGGGTCGGCGCCGTCGTCGGGGACGTCGCGCCCGCCGAGGAACGCGGCGATCTCGTCGAGCGGGCGCTGCGTCGCCGACAACCCGATCCGCTGGGGCGGCCGGTCGGTCACCTCGACGAGACGCTCGAGGGTCACGCTCATGTGCGCACCCCGCTTGGTCTTGGCGACCGAGTGGATCTCGTCGACGATGACGGCCTCGACGCCCTGCAGCGTCTCGCGCGCCTGCGACGTGAGCATCAGGTACAGCGACTCGGGCGTCGTGATGAGGATGTCAGGCGGGTTCCGCACGAGCTTGCGCCGCTCGTCGGACGGCGTGTCGCCCGTGCGGATGCCGACGGAGGGCTCGTGGTAGTCGGCGTCGACGCCCTCGGCGCGGAGGCGTTCGGCGGCGAGGCGGATGCCCTGGATCGGCGCGCGGAGGTTCTTCTCGACGTCGACGGCGAGGGCGCGCAGCGGCGACAGGTAGATGACCCGCGTGCGGTGGGTCCGCTCCTCGGGCGGTGGCGTCGACGTCAGCCGGTCGATCGCCCACAGGAACGCCGACAGCGTCTTGCCCGACCCGGTCGGCGCCAGGATCAGCGTGTGGGCGCCCGACGCGATCGTCGGCCAGCCCTGCTCCTGGGGCGGCGTCGGCGCCGGGAACGAGGTCTCGAACCAGGCGCGGACCGCGGGGGAGAACCGGTCGAGGGCACGCGATCCGGCGCCGGACTCGGCGGTCGATCGGGCCGTGGCGGTGGTCGGCACCATCGACGGAACGGTATCGGCGCGCCGTGACGCACCCACCGGGCACCCCGGGTGCCCTCGGCGGCACTACGGTGCGCCGGGAGGGCGATCTCGCATGATGCGGGAGGGGGTACGACCGGGCCGTGACCAGCGACCGCAGCGGCACGACGCCGCAGCTCGACGCCGACGGCAACGTCGCGATGTCCTGGGACCCGATCACGCGGATCGTCGGCAGCCTCGGCATCCACACCTCGATCGACTGGAAGGGCCGGCGGGTGCGCGACTGCCGCAGCACGTCGTCGATCTTCCGGGGCTACAGCGTGTTCATGCAGGGCAAGGACCCGCGCGACGCGCACTTCATCACGAGCCGGATCTGCGGGATCTGCGGCGACAACCACGCGACCTGTTCGTGCTACGCGCAGAACATGGCGTACGGCGTCCGGCCCCCGCACCTCGCCGAATGGATCGTGAACCTCGGCGAGGCGGCCGAGTTCATGTTCGACCACACGCTGTACCAGGAGAACCTGGTGTGCGTGGACTACTGCGAGCAGATGGTCGCGGCCACGAACCCCGAGGTGCTCGAACGGGCGAACCGCACCGAGGCGCGCGGTGCGGGGCGACACGGCTTCCGGACCATCGGCGACATCATGCGGGCGTTCAACCCGTTCGAGGGGGCGTTCTACCGGGAGGCACTCCAGGTCAGCCGCGAGACGCGCGAGATGTTCTGCCTCATGGAGGGGCGCCACGTGCATCCGTCGACGCTCTATCCCGGCGGGGTCGGCACGGCCGCCAGCACGCAGCTCTTCACCGACTACCTGACCCGCCTGGGCCGGTATGCCGACTTCGTGAAGAAGGCCGTGCCGATGCACGACGACGTCTTCGACTTCTTCTACGACGCGCTCCCCGGCTACGAGGAGGTCGGCAACCGCCGCATTCTGTTGTCGTGCTGGGGCGCGTTCCAGGACCCCGACGTCTGCAACTTCCGGTATGCCGACATGAGCCGCTGGGGCGACGCCATGTTCGTCACACCGGGCATCGTCCGCGACGGCGAGCTCATCACCCACGACCTCGTCGACATCAACCTCGGCATCGAGATCCTCCTCGGGTCCTCCTTCTACGAGGACTGGGACGGCGCCGACCGCTTCGTCACCCACGACCCGCTCGGCAACCCGGTCGGACCCCGCCACCCGTGGAACCAGCACACCAAGCCGATGCCCCAGAAGCGCGACTTCGACGACAAGTACAGCTGGGTCATGTCCCCGCGCTGGTTCGACGGCGAGGAGCACCTCGCCCTCGACACCGGCGGCGGCGCCCTCGGCCGGCTGTGGACGACGGCGCTCGCCGGCCGGGTCGACATCGGTGGCTTCGTCCGGGCGACCGGCCACAGCGTGGCGATCGACCTGCCCCGCACCGCGCGGTCGGACGCGGCCTCGTTCGAGTGGACCATCCCGCGATGGTCGAACACGCTCGAACGCAACCGCGCCCGCACCTACTTCCAGGCGTACGCGTGCGCTGCGGCGTACCACTTCGCGGAGATGGGACTGGCCGAGGTCCGGGCCGGGCGGACGAAGACGTGGGAGCCCTTCGAGGTCCCCGACGACGCCATCGGCTGCGGGTTCACCGAAGCCGTGCGGGGGACGCTCTCGCACCACCTCGTCATCCGCGACGGGCGGATCGCCAACTACCACCCGTACCCCCCGACCTCGTGGAACGCGAGCCCGACCGACACCAACGGAACGGCCGGGCCGTACGAGGACGCCGTGACCGGACAGCCGATCTTCGAGGAGAACGACCTCGACGACTTCAAGGGCATCGACATCATGCGAACCGTGCGCAGCTTCGACCCCTGCCTCCCCTGCGGGGTCCACATGTACGTCGGCCCCGGGCGCACGATCGAGACCGTGCACTCGCCGACCCAGACCGCGTCGCTCTACTAGCGGCCGACCGGACGGATCGCATCGTGTGCCTCGGCATCCCCGGCCGGCTCGTCGACGTCGGCGGCGACCACGAGCACCTCGCCACGGTCGAGGTGGCCGGCGTCCGGCGGCGCATCAACATCGGCCTGCTCGAGGACGACGACCTCCGCGCCGGGGACTGGGTGCTCATCCACGTCGGCTTCGCCATGGCGCGGATCGACGAGGCCGAGGCGGCCCGGGCGCTCGAGGGCCTGCAACTGCTGGGCCGGCCCGACGACGAGCTCGCCGCGTTCCTCGAGTCGGGGTCCGACTGATGCGCTTCGTCGACGAGTTCCGCGACGCCGAACTGGCGGCGGTGCTGGCGACGCGCATCGACGCGCTCGTCGAGGGGATGGACATCGAGTCGATCGCGATCATGGAGGTGTGCGGTGGCCACACGCACACGATCCACCGCTACGGCGTGCAGGACCACCTGCCCGAGCAGATCGAGCTGATCCACGGGCCCGGGTGCCCGGTGTGCGTCATCCCGATGGGCCGCATCGACGACGGCATCGCGATCGCCGAGCACGACGACGTCGTCCTCACCTGCTTCGGCGACATGATGCGGGTGCCGGGCAGCGCGGGCAGCTTCCTCGACGCCAAGGCCCGCGGTGCCGACATCCGCTGGGTGTACTCACCGCTCGACGCGCTGCGCATCGCCCGCACGGAGCCCGACCGCCACGTCGTGTTCTTCGCCATCGGATTCGAGACCACGACCCCGTCGACGGCCCTCACCGTGCAGCAGGCCCGCGCCGAGGGGCTCACGAACTTCTCGGTCTTCTGCAACCACGTGACCGTCAATCCCGCCATCGCCGCGATCCTCGACGCCCCCGACGTCCGGATCGACGGCTTCATCGGACCGGGCCACGTGTCGACGGTGATCGGCTGTCGCCCGTACGAGTGGATCGCTCGCGACCGGGAGACCCCGCTCGTGTGCTCCGGGTTCGAGCCCCTCGACCTGCTGGCGTCGGTCCACCTGCTGGTCGCCCAGCTCGCCGAAGGGCGCTGCGGATCGGGGCCCGGAACGGGAGACCGGGGTGCTGGCGCGCATCGCGGCGGCCCGCCA
>JBHIXO010000032.1:0-21017 GCA_041984725.1 Acidimicrobiales bacterium
CCGTGAGCGCGCCTACTACGCCGACTTCGAGGGCGTGCGCGGCTACGTCGAGCGCCGCCACCGCGAGGCCGAGTCCGACACCAGCCGCGAGCGCTTCGAGTCGTTCATGCGCGAGGTGCCCTGCCCCACGTGCGAGGGCAAGCGCCTCAACCCGGTGTCGCTCGCGGTCCTCGTCGACGGGCACACCATCTCCGACGTGTGCGACCTGTCGATCGGCGAGGCGGCCAAGGTCCTGAACGGCCTCGAGCTCTCCGAGCGCGACCGCATCATCGCCGAGCAGGTCGTCAAGGAGATCAACGACCGCATGGGCTTCCTGCTCGACGTCGGTCTCGACTACCTGACCCTGTCCCGCAACGCGGGCACGCTCGCCGGGGGCGAGGCCCAACGCATCCGGCTCGCCTCCCAGATCGGCTCGGGCCTGGTCGGCGTGCTCTACGTGCTCGACGAGCCGTCGATCGGCCTGCACCAGCGCGACAACCGCCGCCTCATCACGACGATGCTCCGGATGCGCGACCTCGGCAACACGGTCATCGTGGTCGAGCACGACGAGGAGACGATCGCCGAGGCCGACCACGTCGTCGACATCGGGCCCGGCGCCGGCGAGCACGGCGGCGAGATCGTCCACTCGGGCACCTACAAGCAGCTGCTGAAGAACAAGGCGTCGGTCACCGGGCAGTACATGTCGGGTCGTCGGTCGATCCCCGTCCCCGAGGCCCGCCGCACGCCCAGCCTCGACCGCATCACCGTGCGCGGTGCGCGGGAGCACAACCTGCAGAACATCGACGTCGAGTTCCCGCTCGGCCTGTTCACGTGCGTCACCGGCGTGTCCGGGTCGGGGAAGTCGACGCTCGTCAACGAGATCCTGCTCCGATCGCTGATGCAGCACGTGTACACGTCGAAGCTGCCGCCCGGCCTCCACAAGAAGGTCGAGGGCATGGAGAGCCTCGACAAGGTCATCGCCATCGACCAGTCGCCGATCGGGCGCACCCCCCGGTCGAACCCCGCGACCTACACCGGCGTCTGGGACCACATCCGCAAGCTCTTCGCCGCCACCAACGAGGCCAAGGTCCGGGGCTACCTGCCCGGCCGGTTCAGCTTCAACGTCAAGGGCGGCCGCTGCGAGGCGTGCGCGGGCGACGGCACCATCAAGATCGAGATGCACTTCCTCCCCGACGTCTACGTGCCGTGCGAGGTGTGCAAGGGCAAGCGCTACAACCGCGACACGCTCGACATCACGTTCAAGGGCTTGAACGTGGCCGACGTGCTCGACCTGCCCTGCGAGCAGGCGCTCGAGTTCTTCGAGAACCAGCCGGCGATCGCCCGGCACATGCAGACGATCGTCGACGTCGGGCTGGGCTACGTCCGCCTCGGGCAGTCGGCCCCGACGCTCTCGGGCGGCGAGGCCCAGCGGGTGAAGCTCGCCTCCGAGCTGGCCAAGCGGTCCACCGGCCACACCATCTACATCCTCGACGAGCCCACCACCGGCCTGCACTTCGAGGACATCCGCAAGCTCCTCACGGTGCTGTCCCGCCTCGTCGACCAGGGCAACACGGTGCTGGTGATCGAGCACAACCTCGACGTGATCAAGACGGCGGACTGGATCGTCGACCTCGGCCCCGAGGGCGGGTCGGGCGGCGGCACCGTCGTGGCCGAGGGCCCGCCCGAGCACATCGCCACCGTGCCCCAGAGCCACACCGGCCAGTTCCTCGCACCGATCCTGGGCGTCGACCGGGCGTGACGACCGGATGACCATCGACAAATGACCCGATCGGGCCATGGGCGCCGTTCGGCGGATGTCGGACAATCGGAACCAGCCCCCCGAGCCCGACGGAAGGTCTCGATGCGGATCAATCACCCCCACTCCTGCGGCCGGACGCACCGGAGTTTCCAGAGCCTCTCCGAGTGCCTCTGGCACGACGAGGCGCCCGTCATCACCGGCGACGGCCCCGTCGCCCTGCTCGCGCGGTGCGACCTGTTGACCATCGCCCTGTTCGCCAACGTCGAGCGGGCCCGTCGGCGCAAGCAGCGCCTCGACACGGTCGGCTGCGGCTCGGCCTGCGAGGGCCTGCACGAGATCATCGTGCTGGTCCCCGAACTGCACGCCCCGGCGGACGCCGGGTCGTTGCGCCCCTGACCGTCCCGGAACGTCTGCGTCGGCCACGCCGACCCCGGCGCTTCCGCTACTGCGCGTAGTGCCGTAGGCTCGGAGCGTGCGCCGCCTCGCCCGTCCCCTGCTGTACGCGGGGGTCGTCGGCATCGTGCTGGCGCTGGGGAAGTACCACGCGGTCACGATCGGCGACTACGACTTCACGAACTCGTCGCGCTTCGCCTGGGCCGGCGCCTACAGCCTGCTGCTCTGCCTCGCCGCCTACGGGTTCGGGCTGCCCGACGTGCCCCGGACGCTGCGCAGCCGCCTGCCCACGGCGGTGACCGCCGCGGGCACCGGTGCCGTCGCGATCTCGATGGTCCAGTTGTTCATCGGCGACGCGTTGCTGCCCCGCTTCGTCGTGTTCGGCGCTGCCATGCTGCTGGTGCCCTGGTACTACCTCGTGTCGACGCTGGCCGGGGCGGGCCGGCGCACGCTCGAGCAGCGCGACCGCGTGGTCGTCGTCGGCCCCGCGGATCTGGCCGAGGAGCTGCGCGTCGAACTCGCGGGGAACCCCGAGCGGCCGGCGTCGGTGGTCGAGCACCTCACCGAGGAGGCGGCCGCCGACGTGTCGGATCGGCGCCGCCCGCTCGTCGAGGCGGTCTCCGCGACGGGTGCCACCGTCCTCGTGCTCAGCGGTCCGGCCCAGCAGGACGAGCGGGTCATCGAACAGGCCGCCGTGCTCCACGAGGCCGGAATCCGCGTCCGGACCCAGTCGCTCTTCTACGAGGAGTGGCTCGGGAAGCTCCCCGTCGCCGACCTCGGCCGGGTGTCGCTGTTCTTCGACATCGGCGAGGTCCACCGCATGCGCTTCGCCCGGTTCAAGCGGATCGTCGACATCGGCGCCGGCGTGGTCGGCCTGGTGCCGCTCGGGCTCCTGATCCCCGTCGTGGCCCTGGGCAACCTCGTCGCCAACCGCGGGCCGCTGTTCTACTCCCAGGATCGCGTCGGCCGGTCCGGCCACGTCTTCCGGATCCTGAAGTTCCGCACGATGCGGGACGACGCCGCCGTGCCCACCGACTGGACGAGCGAGGACGACCCCCGGATCACGGCGTTCGGCGGCGTCCTGCGCCGGACCCATCTGGACGAACTGCCCCAGGTCTGGAACATCGTGCGGGGCGATCTGAGCTTGGTCGGCCCGCGCCCGGAACAGCCGCGGTACGTTGCCGAGCTGACCGAGAAGCTGCCGTTCTACGACCTGCGCCACATCGTCCGGCCCGGCCTGACGGGCTGGGCCCAGGTGAAGTACGGCTACGCCGGAGACGAACGGGACGCCTTGGAGAAGCTCCAGTACGACTTCCACTACCTCCGGCGCCAGTCGCTCTCCTTCGACTTCCGCATCGCCGCCCGCACGGTGCGAGCCATCGTGGGGATCGAGGGCGGCGGACGATGACGACCGACCCGCTGGTCACCGTGCTCATCCCGGCGAGGAACGAGGCGACCCACATCGAGCGGTGCCTGCGGGCGGTGCTCGAGCAGGATCACCGACACGACCGAATGGAGATCGTGGTCGTCGACGGGGGCTCGACGGACGGTACGGCAGGCGTGGTTCGTGGCGTCCTCGGCGACTGTGATGTCGACTGGAAGCTCGTGGAGAACGCCGTAGGCACGACACCGAGCAATCTCAACGCAGGGCTGGTCGTCGCGTCGGGCGACGTCATCTGTCGCGTGGATGCTCGCAGCATCGTGCCGGAGCACTACGTGCGACATTGCGCGAATGTCCTCACGAGGCGTCCGGGAGTCGCCGTGGTCGGCGGCGCACAGGTCGCGGTGGCGCGTGATCGACGCCGGGTGTCCCGCGGCATCGCGCGCGCACTGAACAACCGGTACGCAATGGGTGGATCCCGCTATCGAGCGGGCGCGACGTCGGGCCCAAGCGACACGGTCTACCTGGGTGTGTTCCGGGCAGAGGATCTCCGCGCCGCGGGAGGGTGGGATGAGTACTTCGAGACGAACCAGGACTTCGAGCTGAACCGACGGATGGGCCGCCACGGCCTGGTGTGGTTCGACGACCGACTCGAGGTCGGATACATCCCTCGGGCGTCGCTCCCCGAGCTCTGGCACCAGTACCACCGGTTCGGTCGATGGAAGGTCCGTTACTGGCGCCGCACCCGCGACCGCCCCCGCCCGCGCCAAGTGGTCCTCCTCGGCGTGTCGGCCACCGCGGCGATGGTGATGCCCATCGCCGCGTTGTCGTACCGAGGCAGGGTCCGCCGCGCCGCCGTCCTCGCCGGCGGAGCGATGGTTGGAGGGCTCGCCGTCGACGCCCTTGGCTCCGATCACCGTCCCGCAGATATCGCCACCAGGTTCGTCGCAGTGGCCGTCATGGGCATCACGAGTTCTGGCTGGGTCAGCGGCGTCTGGGTTCAGTACCTGCGCGGGGACGGGACATGACCGCGGTACTCCATCTGTCGAGTGCGCACCCCCCGTTCGACACGCGCGTCTTCCTGAAGGAGTGCCGAACGCTGGCGCGAGCCGGCTACGACGTCACGCTCGCTGTTCCGGACGCGCCTTCCGGTTCCTACGACGGCGTTCGTCTTCGACCGGTTACGCGGGCGCGTAGCCGCCTCGAGCGGTTCACCAGAACGCAGCATGAGCTCTGGCGCATCGCGACGTCGAGCGACGCAGCGATCGTCCACTTCCACGACCCCGACCTCCTCCCGTTGGGCGTGTTGCTCGCTCGCCGGGGGCGAACCGTCGTCTACGACTCGCACGAGGATGTCGTGCGCCTCCTCGCCGACCGCGTCTGGATCCCTCGCCCGCTCCGTCGAGTCGCTGCGATCGTCACTGGCGTCCTTGAGCGGTCGCTCGCCAGGCGGGTGACGCTGATCGTGAGCGCAGAACCAGGCGGTGCGTCCCGTTTCCCCGTTGAACGCACCGTGGTCGTGCAGAACTTCCCGCTGCTGGAGGAGTTCGACTCGATCGGTTTGGATGACTACGCAACGCGGGATCCGGTCGTCTTCTACGTCGGGGACATCACTCGCGCCCGCGGCGCACGTCAGATGGTGGATGCCATCGGTCTTCTTCCCGAGGAGCTTGGTGTCCGGTTCGTCCTCGCCGGACGGATCAACGAACCCGGGCTCCGCGAGGAGCTGGAGTCCTCGACGGGCTGGGAACGCACCGACTTCGTCGGGTTCGTGGATCGGGAGCAGCTCCGCCGACACCTCTCCGAGGCTCGTGTCGGGATCGTCGTGATGCAGCCCACCGGTCAGTACCGCGACGCCACGCAGCCGGTGAAGTTGTTCGAGTACCTCGCCGCAGGTCTGCCCGTCGTCACCTCGGACTTCGAAGCCTGGCGACCGTTCGTCCACGAGGCCGGCAGTGGGCTCCAGGTCGACCCCACCGACCCAGAAGCGATCGCCGCTGCGCTCGGTAGGCTCTTGGCCGAGCCTGCTGCCGCCGGTGCCATGGGGTCGCGGGGACGGAGACACGTCCAGGACAACTGGAGCTGGGCGACCGAGGCCGAGTTGCTGCTGGATGCGTACCGAGAGCTGGTCGACGGTGCTCGTCCCCCTGAGTTCGGCCGTCCCCGAACGAAGGCTCACAGATCGTCGACCGTGAGCAGCGCTCGTCAGCGACTGGCGCGAATCCGAGCCCGGAGCCGCTCTGCCCGGCGAGCTCTCGACGATGTCTCTCGTTCTCGGATCCTCGAACACCTCGACCGCGCGCAGGTCGAAGTCCTACGTTCCAATCTCGCGTCCTGCGACCGTATCCGCCACGCCCAGCTCGACGAGGGAGCGGTGAGGTCCCTGGATCGTGACGGCATCGTCGTTGTGCCCGGCTGGCTCGATGAACGGTCAGCGGACGCCTGCGCCGAGGGCATCCGGGCGCTCCTCGATGAGGTCGCCGAACACCTGGCAGCAGGCAGGGACCACATCGGCCCCGAAATCGTCGTGCACTCGAGCGGTCGCCTCTATCGGGGGTATGCCGATTATCGGGACGCCGAACAGGTCGTCGTCAATGTACGAGGACGGGCGGACGTCGACGCAGGGATGATCGACGTCTTCCATGTCGATCAGGCTCTGCAAGGCCGCGGGATCGACCTCCACCACGTGCTGCGGTCCTCCGAGCTGCAGAGCTGCCTCGAACGAGCGTCGGGTGCCGCGTGGACCGTCGAGACCGTGAACGCCTACGTCAACCGCGGCGTCCAGTCGACGCGAGGTTTCCACGTCGATGCCTTCGGGACCCGCTTCAAGTCCTTCGTTTACCTGACCGACGTCCGGGATCTGGAGGACGGTCCCTTCTCATACGTGGTCGGGTCCCACCGTGATCCTGCTGTGCGCTCGACCGCGGACTTCTTCTCCCGTGGCGTGTCCCACTCTCCGACAGACGTTCCCGTCGTCGACGCCGCATCTGCCGTCCCCGTTCTCGGTGTTCGGGGGACGGTTGTGTTGGCTGACCAGTCGGGCGTTCATCGTGGGGCGCCGCAGGGCCGCTCCAGCGAGCGAATCGTGCTCGTCACCAACTACCGGCGGGTCGACGCTCGATGACGGTGTCCGGCCGGCCCCGGAGTGTCGCGCACGACAGCGAGCCGTCGAGCTGATGGCCTACTTCACCGCGCCGACTCGCCCGCTCCTGGAGAGCGATGCCTGGCGCCGATGGTGTCCCGATCCTCTCGTCGTCGTGGATGGTGGCGCCAGGGGGCGCCTCTTCGAGCCATTCGACCGGCTGCGTAGCCCGCTGCGTGTCGTCGCCTTCGAACCCGATCCCGAAGCATCGGTCGGGGAGGGAGTGCAGCGCATCCCGCTGGCGCTCTGGAGCGAGCGGACCACAGTCGACCTGCACCTCGCAGCCCGACCCGGGACATCGTCCGTACTACCTCCCGACCTCGAGTTCCTCGCCGACTTCCCCGACCGGGTCGGAGCGCCGGCCCGTCGGACGGTGAGGGTTCTGAGGATGGCGGCGACGTCCATCGACGCCGAGGTGGCTGACGGGAACATGCCTGCGCCGGACTTCATCAAGCTCGACGTCCACTCCGCCGAGCATCCCGTCCTCTGCGGTGCGGTCGAGACGCTCGTACAGACGTCCGGTGTGCTCGTCGAGACCTGGCATGCGCCTGTGCATCACGGTCAGGTGGGACACGGGGGCGTTGAGGCGTTCCTCAACGATCACGGGTTCCACCTCTTCGACCTCCGGCCCGCGTCCACCTGGCGTTATCAACGATCCGGCAAATTCTCTCGGGCCGACCGGGGTCGGACGGTCGGTTCGGAAGCACTGTTCCTCCCGACGCACCCCAACGACGATCGAGTCCTGCGCGTCGCCGGTATCGCAGACCTCTTCGGTTTCAACGTCTACGCACAACTGCTCCTGTCCCGGTCGACCGCTGCCGGAGCGTCGGACCTTCTCGTCGAACTCGAGGCGATCGAGCGGGCGAGACGGCTCATGCCTCGGCGAACGTTGGCCCGCCTGCTGCGCGCCGTCGCGGCGCGACTCGATCCGTGACCGCCGACCGTCAGGGCAGTGCTTCGAGTGCCGGGAGCATGCGGTACTCGAACAGGTGGTCGATCACCGTGGCGGCAGAATCGACGATCTCGAACCCGGTCGATTCACCCCACGCGAGCAGATCTACCGCCACGCGTGCCGCGTCGACCGGCCGCGCTGCTCGTGCACGACGACGGAGGCGGCCGACTTCCAAGGCGATCGTCGTCGTCGCCGGAATGCCGGGAGTGCCGAGTGTCCGGTTGAAGCCGACGGCGCGGGAGTCTTCCTCTACGAGGAACGACGGTTGCCGTCGACGCATCCGCCACAAGTGGGCGTGCACGCGGTAACCGACGTGCACGTCGTAGTCGTCGTACCTCTCGAGAGCGAGCACGTCGTCGCCAGCCACATCGACCGCCGGTAGACCCGTGCGCCGGTGCACCTCCTCCTCGACCGGTGTGGGACTTCCATGGCGTACAAGGTCGATTGCGGCGTGCGGCCAGGCCTTCCGTATCGCCGCCACCATGCGACACGCCTGGCGGACCAGGCGGGGACGGCGTGGAGGCGTGAACGCGATCGAGTCGATCCGTGACGGACGAGAGGGACGCATGCCGATCCGCTCGGGGTCGAAGAGCGCGAAGTCGCCGATCAACGTCGTGCGATAGCCAGCGCGTTCGAGCATGATCTGGGTGAAGACGTCGCGGCAGGTCAAGGCGCCGGCGTCGCGCTGCACCCGGTCGAGCAGCGATCGCGTTGCACGGTCGGGACTCCGTCGACCGGCCTGAGCGATGTCGTACTCATCCTCCTTCGCTCCGATCCCTAGCCCGATCACTGGGCATCGGATGTCGTCGAGTGCCACGTCGTAGACGTTTCCGAGCGTCTGGGGACGAATCGCCAGACCCGGGAGGAGGACTGCGGTGATCCCCTCGACGTTGTCGGCGTCGACGGGGTGAGCCCGGCTCCGCACGACCAGATCGGCGTCGGGTTTGACGATCTGGAGCAACTGTCGGCACGACGCGGTGATGAGGGCATCACCGACGTTCCGGCTCCCTTCCTCGGGATACGTCGACACGAGCAGGTAGCGCCGAGGCGTGCTGTTCGTCATCGAAGTCCCTCTGCCATTCCCACGGACCGAAGTGCTGCGTCGAGATCGCCGACGTGTCGGATCCGACCGGCGTCGATCGCGACGACGCGGTCGCAGTCGCCGAGCGTCGTGAGTCGGTGCGCGACGATGATCACGGTCACACGTCCCTTGAGTGCAGTGATGGACGCGTGGAGCTTCCGTTCCGAGTCCACGTCGAGCGCGCTCGTCGGCTCGTCGAGCACGAGCAACAACGGATCGGTGAGCAGTGCGCGGGCGATCGCGACCCGCTGCCGCTGTCCTCCCGACAGCCCGGCTCCGCGGGGGCCGAGCACCGTGTCGAGGCCCTCGGGTAGTGCGTCGAGCTCGTCGAGAACCTGTGCGCGTCTGGCTGCGTCCCGGACAGCAGTCTCGTCGAACCCCTGCCGACGAAATGTGATGTTCTCCCGGACCGTGCCGGCGAACAATCGCGGCTCCTGAGTAACGACGCCGGTGAGACGGCTCCAAGAGGCGCGAGAGACGTCGCGCACATCCAGACCGTCGATCCGGACGCTGCCCTCGGTCGGATGGCGCAGTCGAAGCACGACCTCGGTGAGGGTCGTCTTGCCGCCGCCCGATGGACCGAGTACCCCGATCATCTCGCCGGCCTCGATGGTGAGGCTGACTTCGACCAGTCCGTCCGCGCCGTTGGGGAACCGATAGCTCACGTCTCGCAGCGTGAGTGACTCGAACCGCTCGAGGACTCGATCGCCGTCGGGATCTTGTGCTCCGCGCAGCGAAGCGACGCGGTCATTGACCTGCTCCAGGTTCGGACCGAGTTCGTTGACGATCTGCATCGCGGCGTTGACCGCCTGCGCGTAGCTGATGGCGCGGACGAAGAGGAGGGCGACTGCGCCGACGTCGCCGGCGTCGAGCGAGTCGACGACCTCCAATCCGGCCACCGCCACGATGAGGGACAGGATGGCCAGATCCCGGTAGAGCCCGGTGCCGAGCCGGCTGACGAACCGACTACGTCGAAGTAGTTGGGCGACCTCGTGGTTGACGTCCTCCAGGCGGCGTATTTCGGCGTCCTCGGTGCCGAGTACGCGGATCTCCTTCGCGAATGAACTCCACTCCGAGACGCGTTCCGCGTAGGCCGAATTGGCCTCGACGTAGTCCCTGGACCGTCGCCGGGTCGACGCGGCGAGCGGACGTACGAAGAGTGTGATGACGACCCCGAGCGCGAGCACCGAGATCGACAGGAGGGGATCAAGAACGAGGGCGGCGACAAGGAGGGCGCAGAGCGCGATCGATGCCGTCGCGATCGCGGCCAGCTGGATGATCAGCGCCGATCCTTGAACTGCGAGCACGCTCACAGCGTCTTGCAATGCTCCCTCGCGCTCCTCCGCTTGACGAGACCAGTTCGCAGCTGCGTAAGAGCGGACGATGCCGGAGCGGACTCGCTCGAGCACGGCCGAGCCGAGCCGAGCCGAGAGCTGTGCGAGGTGCGAGTGCACGAGGATGAGGGCGATGGCGCTCGCTGCGCACACGGCGAGCACGTTGCGGACGTCGGCATCGTTCGGCAGGCCGGCGAGGAACTCGATGTCGACACGGTCGCGCCCCTCGGCCACGGCGAGTGCGGCCCCGACCACGAGAACGAGGAGCACCGCTTCGATCGCAGCCGCCGCGAGTGACTCGACCAAGACGAGCGCGCACCTCCACCGGGAACGACCGTCGAGGTGCTGCAGCAGCGCTTGCCACGTGGGACGGATCACGCTGGAGTCGCCTCGACCTCTCGATCGCGTTGGCTCCCCGGAGTGCACGAACGGGGACCATCGGCACGCATCTCGAGCAGCGTAGAGGCAGCGGTGCGCTCATCTCGGGAGCATCAGGGCTCAGGCCGACGCCATCCGTCGAGCACCCAGCCGCGCCGTTCGGGCGTCGCAGCGGCCAGGACGGTGTCCGCGACGACCTCGGCAGCCTCGTCCCCCACCGTGCG
This sequence comes from Acidimicrobiales bacterium, assembly GCA_041984725.1. Taxonomy (GTDB): domain Bacteria; phylum Actinomycetota; class Acidimicrobiia; order Acidimicrobiales; family Salinilacustritrichaceae; genus Salinilacustrithrix. Next base: position 10,624 of record JBHIXO010000032.1, read on the forward strand.
GCACCAGGATCGGGCCCACGCAGAAAGGCGCTCGCGATCGGATGGACGCGTCGCGACACGCCGCGCACGGTTGACCGCGCGGCGACAATCCGACGGGGACGTGACGAAGTCGACGACGCGCTCATCGATCAGCGAGTAGTTCGGCGGCGTCGAACCGAGTCGTAGCTCGATCGTGGGAATCCCGAGCTGAAGCGTCTCCCATGCGACGCCGCTCGAGGCCTGGACCACGCACCAGGGGCCTCGGCGCAGCAGCGAGGCTGTGTCGCCGTCCCACATCGACCAGCCTGGAGGTAGTCGTGCCGCGAGCTTGCGGCGGTTCATTCGGGGGTGCGGGCTGACCAGGACCGAGCCGTCGACGGCATCCGCAAGGAGGGAGATCTGCTCGTCGAGGACCGGCTCGGGCCACGGTGATGGGGCGTACACGACGGGCAGCGTCAGGTCGAGGTCCGCGGTGATCGTCCAATGCGACGGTCTCTCGACACCGGGTGCGCCCGCGACGACGAGTCCTTCACGGGCCCCGCCGAGACTCGCGTAGTAGTCGATCTCTCGTTCGCCACGAAGCGCGCCGACGTTGGCAGGGAGGTCGGCGTAGACCGGGTTCGCGGCGGTGGGCGCGTGAGGGACGTAGATGCTCGGTACATCGGCCCGGCGAGCGTTGGCGAGCAACGCGCGCACCGCAGGATCGTGCTGGGTCGAGACCACGAGGGCCCGTGTACCCTCGAGGTCGACGGCCAACGCTCGCACGCTGCGCAGGACTGCTCGCAGGATGGTGCTGGGGTCGACCTCTGCGTGCAGCGCACGCAGACCGGCCGTCACGTCGTCGGCGAGGTGCCGCGCAGCCCCGGTCATCCCGATCGCGCGTCTTCGCTCGAGGCGAAATCGCGTCGACTCGAATTCGAGGCCGCGGCCGGCGAGTGCATCGACGACCGGGCGCAGCGTGCGTTCTTGGTTGCGAGACCCCCAGACCACGAGCACACCGTCGTCCGAGCTAACGGCGCTCAATGCGAGGTGTTCGATCGCCACCTGGCCGACGTGGCGCACGGCATCGATCACACGCCCCCGAGGTGCTCGGCTGGTCAGTCCATGGCGGATGAAGACGTAGGGAAGCGCCGCCCATTCGACGTCGCCCCCGACGGCGATCCAGCTTCGGACCTGGCGCTCGAGCGGGTCGACGGGTGTCACTCCTGGTCGGCGCCCCAGCGGAGCATGTTTGCCATCGGCACCACGATATGCGGCTTCGTCCCGTAGGGCGGGCCGTGTGGGAGGCTGTCTGCGTGGACGCCCGCGCCGTCGACTCGCGAGACGAATTCCTCCTCCTGCAGTGGCGAAACGACGAGCAGACGCGCGAGCAGTCGTTCAACTCGGACTTCGTCGATGCCGGGACGCACCGTCGGTGGTTCGCCGGTCTTCTCGACGATCCGAGTCGCGTCGCCCTGATCGGCGAAGCTGACGGCGTACCTGTAGGCGTGGTGAGAGTCGACCCCCAGCGCTCCGACGGGCGCATCTCGGTGACCCTTGCGCCCGAGGCGCGGGGGCGGGGTCTTGCCGTTCCTCTGATCGAACTCGGCGTGGAGGCATGGCTCGCACGGGGTGGTGGACGCATCGTCGCCGAGATCCGGGAGACGAACGAGCCATCGCTGCGCAGCTTCGCCTCGGCAGGCTTCGCGACCACGTCGTCGGATGGCGGGGTCGTCCTGATGGAGAGGCTTCCGTGAGCGTCGTCGCGCTCATCCAGGCCCGGATCTCCTCGACCCGGCTGCCAGGGAAGGTGCTTCTCGATCTCGGGGGAGAACCGGTGCTCGCCTGGGTGCATCGCGCAGCCACCGCCGCCTCCGGCGTTGACGACGTCGTCGTGGCGACGTCTGTCGATCCGAGCGATGATCCGATCGAGGCATGGTGCACCGAGTCGGCGGCGGAATGCGTCCGTGGGAGCCTGGACGATGTCCTCGGACGATTTGTGGCCGCACTCGGGCCGAGGCACGACGTCGTCGTACGGCTCACGGCCGACTGCCCGTTTCTCGATCCTGAACTGATCGCCGGGGCGGTGGCTGCGTTCCAGGCGATGAACGTTCGGTACCTCAGCACGGTCCATCCGCGCTCGCTGCCCCGAGGCCTCGACGTGGAGGTCACCGACGCCGACGCGCTCCGGGCCGCAGCGGAGGCGGCTGTCGGGACCGACCGGGTCCACGTCACGCCGTACCTGTGGCAACGGCCGGAGCAGTTCCCTCAAGCCAACCTCGCCATCGCGCCAGCCCTCGACCACCTTCGCTTGACCCTGGACACCGAGCAGGACCTCGAGTTGTTGCGAATGGTGGCCGCTCGCCTCCCGGTTCGGCCCCCGCGTCTGCGGCACATCCGACAGGTATTCGCCGCCGATCCCAGCCTCATCGCGATCAACGGCGACGTGGCGCAGAAGCAGCTCGCCGAGGGTTGATGCGACTCCTGGTCGTCGCCGACGGGCGCCCGAAGGCCGGACTCGGCCACGTCATCCGGTCACTGGCGGTCGCCGAGGCCGCCCAGCGCGCCGGCCATGACGTCAATCTTCGGACGGTCGCGCACCCGACCATCCGCGCGCTGGCAGCCGAGGTCGAGGTGCGGACCGTCGACGAGTCGAGACCGCAGGACGACGCCGACGCCGTCCTGCTCGACGGATACCGCTTCGACGCGTCATCGGTGGAAGGCTGGAGGAAACGAGCCCAGGTGGTCGCTGGGTTCGTGGACTTCGGGGCCACCGAGCTTGGCCTCGACCTGGTCGTGAACCCGAACACCGAGCATCCGGTCGAAGCGCCTGGTCGCCCGCGCCAGCTCCTCGGTCCGGCGTTCGCGCCGATCCGCTCCCGCTTCCTGTCCGCCCGGCGTGAACCGTCGGTCGAGCGGACACTTCTGGTGTCGACGGGCGGAGCGGATCTCGGCGGGCTCGGCGCGAGGATCGTCGAGGCCCTCCCCGACGGGCACGGGTTCGCTGCAATCCGCGTCGTGACCGCAGGACCCGCGCCACGCTACGGGCCGCCGAGCGGCGTCGAGGTCCTGCGGCCACCGGTCGATCTGTGTCAGCTGATGTGTCAGGCCAACGCGGCCATCGGGGCGGCGGGTTCCACGGTCTGGGAGTTCTGCCACCTCGGGGTGCCCGCTGCCGTCGTCCCCGTCGCCGACAACCAGGCGATGCTCCTCGAGACCGTCGCGGCTGCGGGTGCCGCAATTGTTCGCTCCTCGCCCGAAGGGCTGATCGAGGATCTCGAGGAGCTTCTCGAGGCGCTCGCCGACCCATCGATTGCCGCCTCGCTCTCTGACTCCGGACGGCAGTTGGTCGACGGCCGTGGCGCGGATCGGATCGTCGACGCGTTGACCTCGCTGGTCGGTCAGGCTTCGCCGACGTCGTCCCACGAAAGCGGATGACCGCGACGCAGGGAGCGGGTTGCCCGGCGGCCGAGCACGGCACTCAGTTCGTGTGGTGGGAGCCCGTGGCCGGGACGGATCGACTTGACATTGGTCTCGTCGAAGCGTTCGCCGGCGGCAAGATCGCTGACGACGAAGAGCGAGCGGCGCAACGTCCGTGAGCTGAGTTCCTCCGCCGAGGGGCCGTAGCGCACCGTGCCGAGCACCTTCTCGGTCGTCCGCACGGCCTCGACCATCGCGGTGAACTCGACCGGTTCGAGTGAGAACGAGGCGTCCGGTCCACCGTCGGCCCGGCGTCGGGTCAAGTGCTTCTCGACGATCCGGGCGCCCAGGGTGACGGCGACGACCGGTGCGACCGTCGTCAGGGTGTGGTCGGACAGACCCACGACGGCGTCGTGACGTTCGCGCAGATCGACGATGGTGCGGAGATCGAGCGACTGCGGTGGAGCAGGGTACGCGCTCGAGCAGCGGAGGATCCCGAGGCCAGCTGCGCCGGCGGCAGCCGCCACCGCTCGATCTATCTCCTCCTCTGTGGCCATCCCGGTCGAGACGATCAACGGCCGGCCGGTTGCCGCGGCGTACTCGATGAGGTTCGTGTCGACGAGCTCGAACGAGGCGATCTTGAAGGCGGGCGTGCCCAGCTCGACGAGGTAGTCGACCGCAGTGACGTCGAAAGGCGTGGAAAAGAGGGTGATCCCTTCGTTCGCGGCCCGGTCCATCAAGGGTTCGGTCCACTCCCAGGGCGTCGCCGCTTCCCGGTACAGCTCGTGCAGCGTCCGACCCTCCCACGGGCTCCCCGGCCCGATGCGGAACAGATCGCTGTCACAGTCGATCGTCAGCGTGTCCGCCGTGTAGGTCTGGATCTTCACCGCGTCGGCGCCGCAACCGGCAGCGATGGAGACCAGGTCCAGCGCTCGGTCGAGTTGCTGGGCGTGGTTTGCCGAGATTTCGGCGATCACGTAGGTCGGATGGTCGTCGCCGATCGGCCGGCCGTCGATTTCGAACGTCGATGATGTCATGGCGCCATCGCGGCCGCGAGCCGTTCGACGATGCGGTCCTGGGTCGGTTCGTCCAGGTCCGGGTACAAGGGTAGGGAAAGCGCCCGGTCGTAATACCGGTCGGCGTTCGGATATACCCCGAGGTTGCGGTGGATGGCGAGGCGGTGGATCGGGACGTGGTGAACCTGAACACCGATTCCGTCGGCACGGAGCCGGTCGTACACCAGGTCACGATCGGGGATCTGCACCACGAACAGATGGTGGGCGTGCCTGGTTGCATCCGGCTCGCGTGGTGGTAGCTGGACGTCCGGCAACTCGGCGAGGAGGGCGCGGTAGCGGGCAGCCAGCTCGTTCCTGCGGACGACGAAGCGCTCGAGCTTGCGCAACTGGCTGCGTCCGAGAGCGGCGGCGACATCGGGGAGCCGGAAGTTGTGGCCGAGCTCTTCGATGTCGTACTCCCACGGCGCGTGGTCCCCCTCGCGCCGGATGCCGTGGCTCCGGAGACGGCGGAGGCGCTCCGCCAAGTTGTCATCATTCGTGGTGATCGCACCGCCCTCTCCGGTCGTGATCGTCTTGACCGGGTGGAAGGAGAACGTGGTCATGTCGGAACGAGCGCAGTTGCCGACCGGTCCGTCAGGTGTTCGGGCACCCAGCGCCTGCGCCGCGTCCTCGATCACGACCCGGGGGCGCGCGGCCAGCCGGTCGAGTCGTACCGGAAGGCCCGCGAAGTGCACAGCCACCAGGGCGTCGACGGTGCCCACGGCTGCGAGGTCGAGATTGAGCGTTGCGGGCTCGATGTCGACCAGCGAGACGTCTGCGCCGACGTACCGGGCGCAGTTCGCGCTCGCCGAGAAGGAAATCGTCGACGTCGCGACGACGTCCCGGGGACCGATTTTCCCAGCGAGGAGCGCCAGGTGCAGCGCAGCGGTTCCCGAGTTCACCGCGACGCAGTGTCGAGCGCCAACCTCGGCAGCGAGCGCCGTTTCGAAGTCGGCCACTGCTGGACCCGTCGTCAGAAAGTCGGAGCGCAAGACCGCCGCGACGGCATCGACATCGTCGTCGTCAATGCTCTGACGCGAGTAGGGGATCATCCGAGTTCCCGCAGTGCGGCGACGTCGAGCCACTCATCGTTGGACCCACTGGCGTAGACAAACCCGTCCTCGACAGAATTCTGGTCCGCCCACTTCGTCTGAGCGGTCCACCACGGATGCTCGGGGAGGACGACGTAGACCTCACCGGCGTCCACACTGTGGCGAGATTCATCGTCGGTCAGGAGTATCTCGTGGAGCTTCTCGCCGGGACGGATCCCGGTGATGCGTCGTCGTGCCCCAGGTGCGAGCGCCTCGGCAAGGTCGATGACCCGCATGGAGGGGATCTTGGGGATGAAGATCTCCCCACCTTCCATGTGCTCGAGCCCGTAGAGGACGAGATCGACGGCGCCGTCGAGGGTGATCCAGAAGCGGGTCATCCGGTCGTCGGTGATGGTGACCTCGCCTTCTTCCGCCTGGGTCCGGAAGAGCGGGACGACCGAGCCTCGCGAGCCGACGACGTTGCCGTACCGAACGCAGCTCAGTCTGGTGTCCGAGCGCGCAGCGTAGGCGTTGCCCTGCACGATGATCTTCTCCTGGCAGAGCTTCGTCGCGCCGTAGAGGTTGACCGGGTTCACTGCCTTGTCGGTCGACAGAGCCAGCACCTTCGACACACCCGCGTCGATGGCAGCGTCGACGACGTGTTGCGCCCCGAGGATGTTGGTGCGCACTGCCTCGAACGGGTTGTACTCACACGCGGGAACCTGCTTCATCGCAGCAGCGTGGACGAGTATCTCTGCGCCCTCGGCGGCCCGGGACAACCGGGATCGGTCGCGGACGTCGCCGATCAGGTAGCGAAGGTTGGCGTCGGGGAATCGCGCAGCCAACTCAGACTGCTTGAGCTCGTCCCGGGAGTACACGCGTATCGTCGCCGACGGCCACTCCTGCGATACGCGTTCGATGAACGCGTTGCCGAAGCTCCCTGTGCCGCCCGTGAGCAGGATCGTCGTGTCCGAGAGGTCGATCACCAGGTCATTCTGGCCAATGGCCGAATCGGCGTGCGTGACCCAGGCCGGAGATTCCTCAGGTGATGTCGAGCATCCGCTGAAGCGCGACCCGGGCCCACTCGGCGGTGTCGGCGTCGACGGAGATCCGGTTCTGGACCCGACCGGCGACGAGTTCCTCGGTGACCCACGCCAGGTGGGGGAGGTCGATCCGGTTCATGGTCGAGCACGGGCAGATCAGCGGGTCGAGCGAGACCACCGTCTTGTCGGGGTTCTCGGTGGCGAGGCGGTTCACCAGGTGGATCTCGGTACCGATCGCGATCGTGGAACCGGGGGCCGCGGCCTCGACCGTACGGATGATGAAGTCGGTCGACCCGACCTCGTCGGCGGCGACGATGGCGTCGTGAGGCGCCTCGGGGTGGATGACGACGAGCCCGTCGGGATGCTCGGCGCGGAAGTCCGCGACCTGCTCGGCGGAGAAGCGCTGATGGATCGAGCAGTGGCCCTTCCAGAGCAGGAACGTCGCCTCCTTGGCCTCGGCCTCCGAGAGTCCGCCCAGGTCGAAGCGCGGGTTCCACACCGCCATGTCGTCGAGGGAGTGACCCATGGCGACGCCGGTGTTGCGGCCCAGGTGCTGGTCGGGGAAGAAGAGCACCTTGTCGCCGCCCGCGCCGTCGGGGCTGAACGCCCACTCGAGCACGGCCCGGGCGTTGGTCGACGTGCACACGGCGCCGCCCTGGCGCCCGACGAACGCCTTCAGCGCCGCCGAGGAGTTCATGTACGTGATCGGGACGAGCCGCTCGATGTCGACGACCTCGCCGAGCTGCTCCCAGGCCTCCTCGACCTGGTCGATGTCGGCCATGTCGGCCATCGAGCAGCCGGCGTTGAGATCGGGCAGGACGACCTGCTGGTGGTCGCCGGTGAGGATGTCGGCCGACTCGGCCATGAAGTGGACGCCGCAGAACACGATGTAGTCGGCCTCGGGACGCTGCTGGGCGAGCACCGACAGGCGGTAGCTGTCGCCCCGGGCGTCGGCGAAGGCGATGACCTCGTCGCGCTGGTAGTGGTGGCCGAGGATGAACAGCCGGTCGCCGAGCGTCGCCTTGGCGGCGGCGATGCGAGCGGCGAGCTCGTCGGCAGTGGCGTCGGTGTACCGCTCGGGGAGCGGTAGCTGGATGCGGAGCATGATGTCTTCGGGTCCCCCGTGGCGAGGATGGAGAACCGATTGGCGGACGGCAGGGACAGCCCGGGCGCCTCTCCTGCGGTGATGTCGTCCTCGGTTCGGGTTTGGTGCCGGTAGTTCCGGGCCGGCACGTGCAGGATACCCGCACCGGCCGACGCTGCACGGACTCCGTTCAGCCGCTCCGCAACGAGGCCATGGTCACCACGACGTAGTCGCCGTCGGTGGCCCGGAAGTCGTCCTCGCCCAGGCCGTACCGGTCTTGCGCGAACGAGCGACGGAGCAGCACCAGGTCGGCGTCCCCGGCGCGGGGGTCGTCGGGGTCGACCGCCGCGGTCGGGATGTCCCAGTAGAACGCGAGCCAGCGCGCGTAGAGCAGGTCGCTCCAGGCGATCTCCTGGGACGGCGGCGGTTCGACCGAGCGAGCGAGCGCCCCGGCCGCGGCGGCGTCGCGCGTCCGGGACACGGCCGGACTGGCCGCGAGCGTGACCACGACGAGGCCAGCCAGCGCCACGCCCGCGATCGGGACGAGTCCCGGACTCCGCCGGTGGAGCTCCGAGCTCGTGATGCCGGACAACGCGGCCGCGACCGCGATGCCGAGAGGAACGAGGGCCGGGTACGACCAGTACTCGTGGATGATCGCGCCGTACGGGAACCCGAACACGAGTGCGGCCGTACCGACGGCGGTCACGAGGAGGGCGACGCGGGCGCGCCCGTCCGCGCGGACGAACCACACACCCGCCAGTGCGAGCAGGATCGCCGGAAGCGAGTACATCTCCGGGACGTAGGTCCGGTGCGCCTCCACGAACAGCGAGAGCGTCGTGTCGCCGCCGGTCGAGCGCGTGCTGACGTTGTCGCCGAACGAACCGAGACTGCCGGCCGCGGCCTGCCACGCCATGGTGAGTGCCACGCCGACGGCGATCGCGCCCGCGACGGGAACGACGGGCCCGGCGACCAGTCGATCGCCCCGCGCTCGCCGCTCCCGGACGAGCCACAACAGGCAGAGCCCCGCGAACGCGGCGCCGATGTAGGAGCCGAGGACCGCGATCGCCGCGACTCCGGCGAGCTCGGCCGTTCGTCGTCGGCGGGTGGCGGCGGTCGCCTCGGCGGCGCGGATCGTCAGGGCCGGCAGCAGGAAGAGGACGGGGATGTCCCACAGCACACGCCCGTAGAGCCAGAACATCGGGCAGGTGACCACGATCGCGGTGGTGGCGGCGGCGACCGGGCGCGCGTGCCCGAGGGTGCGGAACAACAGGTACGCAGACGCCACGGCCAGGAGGCCCATCGCCGCCGGGTACGCCCGCGTCTCGAACTCCCCGGTCCCGAACACGATCGAGACGGCGGCCTGCACGAAGTGCGGGAGTGGCGGATGGTTCGCGTACTGCGAGGCGTACGGCTCGACCGACGAGAGGTAGTCGGAGCCGACGAACCCGTCCCGGACGAAGTTGCGGACGTGGAGTGCGAAGCGGCTGTTGACGACGCCGTCGTGGCTCGGTCCGAACGCATCGCCGAGGCGGGGGAGCCAGAGGAGGCCGACGGTGACGACGAGGCCCGCCGGGAGCAGCGCCGGCGGCAGCTTCGACCTCGACGACGCAGAACCGGCCACGGGGCCCGATCGTACGGCCGGGTGGATGGCAGAATCGGAACCCTCTCAGGGTCGACCTCGCGGGTGGGGATTGGACGGGTTCGCAGTGCACACCGACGACGGCCGGCCCTGGATCGACCTGTCCGTCGTCGTGCCTGCGCACGACGAGGAGGCGAACCTCGAGGCCCTCTGGGCGCGGGTCCGGCCGGTGCTCGACGAGGCGGGTGCGTGCGAGCTGATCGTCGTCGACGACGGCAGCCGCGACGGGACCTGGGCCAAGATCTGTGAGCTCGCCGCCGCCGACGACCGGGTCGTCGGGTTGCGACTGTCCCGCAACTTCGGGCAGCAGGGTGCGCTCACCGCCGGCCTCGAGGCGGCGCAGGGCCGAGCGGTCGCGTGCATCGACGCCGACCTCCAGGACCCGCCGGAACTGCTGCTCGACATGCTCGAACGCTGGCGGGACGGGGCCGAGGTCGTCTACGGCGTCCGGCGGCACCGCGCGGGCAGCCTGCCGAAGCGGATCGCCTACCGCGCCTTCTACCGGCTCTACCGCAGCCTCGCCGAGATCGAGGTGCCACTCGACTCCGGCGACTTCGCCCTCCTCGATCGCCGCGTGGTCGACGAGCTCGTCGGCCTGCCCGAGCGCACCCGCTTCCTCCGCGGCCTCCGCACCTGGGTCGGGTTCCGTCAGGAGGCGTTCGAGTACGACCGACCCGACCGCGAGGCCGGTGCGCCGTCGTACACGCTCAGCAAGCTCGTGCGGCTCGGCGTGGACGGCCTGGTGTCGCTCTCCAGCTTCCCGCTGCGGCTGGCGTCGATCCTCGGGATGCTGGTCGCGCTCGCCGGGGTCGTCTACGTCGGCGTCGCCGTCGTCGCCAAGGTCGCGGGTGCCGACATCCCGCCGGGGTGGACGTCGCTGATGGCGGTGACCCTCGTACTCGGGGGCTCGCAGCTGCTCGTGATCGGCGTCCTCGGCGAGTACGTCGCCCGGATCTACGAGGAGGTCAAGCGCCGGCCCCATTCCGTCGTGCGTGATCGGGTGGGGCCCGATGGACGCTGACCTGCACCGCGCCCACGCCGACCTCGACGAGCGCCACTGGTGGTTCCGGGGACGGCGCGAGGTCATCGCCGCCGTGCTCGACCGTTGGGCGCCGACGAGCGTCGACGTCGTGGTCGACGCCGGCTGTGGCGCGGGTGGGTTGC
>JBHIXO010000033.1:0-20084 GCA_041984725.1 Acidimicrobiales bacterium
GGCTGCTGCGAGCGATGCGCCCGCCTTTGGATGGCCCGCCCCCACTACGGCGATTCGCTTGGCCCATCCTCGTCAGCGATCAGACCACGAGCCCGACAAGCCTCCTCAGCCGCTAGCTCGAGATCTTCAAACGCAAGGTGCTCCGCTCGAGCGGCAGCAGTGAGGTCCTCGATTGCTGCAAGCTCGCTTCGCTCGAGCTGATGCCGCGAAACGATCCTCTCCGCGACGAGCCGCGAGGTGTCGGTCACAGGACGCCCGTCGGTGTCGACGAACGGAAGGCCCATGTCATCCCGCAGCTTTGCGAGCACGATCTCGCGCTTGTCGGCGTCTTCGTGCACCTCTGCCGATGCGTAGACGCGCACGGCCCACAGCTCTTGGTGTCGCCGGGCGATGATCTCCGCGTCCTCATATCTCTCGACGAGTTTCGAGATCATGCCTCGATCCTCGATTAGGACATCGGCGAGCTTGAGTCGCATCTTCGGGCTCGGCACCCACAGGACGATGCTCCACGCCGGATCGATCCCCGCCCACTTGGCAGCGGTGCGCTCAAGCCGCCGACGTTCTGGCGCCGTTCCGTACTGGTTGTGCTTGTCGTTGGATGCCGGAAGAACTTCACGGCCGCCGGCGTGGGCCAGCATCCGATAGTGGTCTCGATTGCGGATCCGCAGTGCGAGGTCGCGCACGCCGTCTTCTCGCTCGGACCGTGCTTCTCCCCGTTCGTCGAGGACCCAGATCAGGTGCTCGATCAGGCCTTCATCCCCGAAGCGGAGGAACAAACCCTCCAGCTCAGTGCTGACCTCCGCGTCGATTCCATGAACGGCGTCGGATCCCCCGAGCTCCTCGACGCGGGCTCTCAGCCAATCGTCGTGCCTATGGTCAGGGTCGTCGCTGAGCCCCTGATAGCGCTCGAGCGCGTGCCGCTGCCAGGACTCGTCCCGGAGCATTTCCAAGAGTTTGCCGAGCATGGCATCGAAGGCGAGCTTCGTCTTGTGGTAGAGCGCTCGCTCCGTCGCTTCGTAGCGATATCGCAGGTACTTGATCAGCTCCGTCACGATGTCGATGCGGAACTCGCCTTGGCGTGTGACGGCCAAGATCAGCCGCTCCGCGTACTCGCTTCGGATGGTCGAGGGCGCAATGTAGAAGCTGTCCATGAACCGCTCGCCGAGAGCGATCGGGAGGCCAGTGAAGTAATGGTCGCGCTTGAGGTAATCGAGCAGGTCAGCGCAGATCGTGTTGTTGACGACGTCGCCGACGAATGGATAGAGGCTGTTGACCTCCTTGTCCTCGACCTTGTCCAGGACGATGGCGTCCAGTTCTTGCCTCAGCGAAAGGCATCGGCCGGACTCCTCGATGGTCGAGGTCGCACCGTCAATCGCGCCGCGGACGCGCTCCGGCAGGGTCGAGTACAGGCTCTCGTAGCGGTCCACGTTCTCGTCGTGCGGCTGTAGGACCTTGAGATCGTCCTCGATCGTGTGGCCGAACGGAACATGCGTGAGGTCATGTATCAGCGCGGTCAGGCGCGCCAGGACCGTTGCCTCAGCCAAGCGCAGCTCGTAGTTGCCGGCCTTGCGCCATTCGTCGAGGAGGGATTCCGGGGCATTCGGGCCGTGGCTCGCGCCGACGATGCGATCGAGAATGTCCTGCGCAGCCTGAAGGGTGCCGAGCGAGTGTGTGAACCGGCTGTGCTCAGCGCCGGGGAACACCTTGAGCGTTGTGCCAAGTTGCTTGACGTGGCGGAGGCGCTGGAAGGCGGGCGAGTCGACGATCTGTCGCTCGAGCTCGGTCAGGCGGATGTCACCGTGGATCGGGTCAGTGAAGGTCTTGCTCGGAGCGAGGAGATCCGGGTCAAGGCCCCATGGCGTGGCTTCACCAGGAGGCAGCAGTACCGAGGTCCACGTCGACATGCGTGGACGGTACCAGCGGTTGTCTCAACGGTTCCTGGAGAACATGAGCCGGGCGGCCGCGACGGCCAGCTTTGTCGGCACGTTCCTCTCCCGGCAGTAGTCGCTCGTCGCTTCGGGCCCGAATTCCACTGCCTGTGCAGCTTCCTTCGGGTCACAGAGCAGGAGCGTTGCGAGCCGATCACAGGCCTCCTCAGTCGGCTCGTGGCGGTGGAACCGACGTATGGACGCGAACCCGTCATCCATCAGCACATGCGCATACTCATGCGCCAGCCGGAACGAGATTCGGTGCGCTTCGGGGGACGGAACCTCTCCCGCCGAAGGCCATTCACCCGCGGGGTCGCACACGAAGCGGAACGTGCCGTCGGGCTTGGGAGCGGTTACCGCCTCGAGCCCACCCTTGGCGGCCCTCAGCGGCTTGATCTTCACGTCGTGACCCAGCGCTCGGAGATGCTGGGCGAAGTCGGCCACCGCTCCAGGCGTCCTTGGGCGGTATTGGTCGGCCAAGGCGAGAGCCTCTTCGTTGACCATACGCATACATGCACATGGTGGCTGGTCAATGCGCATGGCCGGTGGATGGTCATACAGTTCTCACGTGCCAGCGGTGCAGCCCGACTCCCTCCTGGATGAAGTTCGCTCATCCATGTCCCACCACGGGCACAGCCAGGAACAGCTCGTCGAGATCCTCGAATCGATGGAAGCGCCGCACCGGAGCCAGGCGTCGATGTCGCGATACTTGGCGGGCTTGCAGTCGGTGCCACCGGAGGTGCGCAGCGGATTCTCGCGGTATCTTGATGCTTTCCCTGCACCATCTTCCCCCGGCACGACACCTACTCCGGATGGCCCCGTGGCCGACGATCAGGACTTCGAGGGAAGCGTTAGGGGTCTGAGCGGCGAACCTCTGCTCGGTCCTCGCCAAGCGGCCCTCGTGGATGGCGCCATCGCCCGACTTGCACAAGGTCCCCCCATGTCGGATGACGACCGGCGCACTTTCGAGGAGCTGCGCCGCATCGTGGGTCTCAGCGACTGAGCGACCCGGCAGAGGGGCGGGAGCGGCGGACCATCCCATCGATCCGCCCAGCTATGTCCTCGTCTTGCCCTGCGACGAGGTGCTGATAGCGGAGCGCCGCCGCAGGAGTGGAGTGGCCCATCCTCGACATGAGTGCCCGGCGCGGTGCGCCAGTCGCCGCCGCGAGCGTCGCACCAGTGTGCCGGAGGTCGTGGAACCGGAAGCCTGGTACGCCGACCGCCTCGGTGGCGGGGACCCAGACCCGTCGGCGGAAGTTGCTGCGCCGGAGGTAGCCGCCCTCCGCGGCGGTGAAGACGAGGCTGGTCGCCAGCGGCTCGACGTTGCTGCGTAGGTGTCGCTCGAGCTCGTCGACGGCCAGTGCCGGCAGCGCGACGCTGCGCCGGCCGGCGTCGGTCTTCGGGGCGTCAATCTCGAGCACGCCGTGACCTCGCTGAGTTTCTGCTCGACCAGCACGATGCCCGTGCGAAGGTCGACGTGCCGGCGCTGGAGCCCACTGAGTTCACCCCAACGGAGACCGCCGTAGGCGGCGACAAGACGAGGGTTCGGTAGTGGTCGCCGCACGCGTCGGCGAGGGCGGCGACCTGCTCGGGCGTGGCGGCCTCGATCTCGGGCGGTCGCTCGGTGCCGGCTCCTCGGATGGTGCACGGGTTCCGGGCGATGATGCCGACATCGACGGCACCGCCGAGCATGTTCTTGAGCAGCCGGTACACCTTGGCGACGGTGTTCGGAGCGAGGCCGGAGCGGCGGTGCATCATTCCGAGCCACGCCTGGACGTCGGCGGGCGTGAAGGTCCCGAGCTCCCGGTCGCCGAGGTGCGGGACGATGTGCATCCGCAGGATGTACTCGTACTGGTCGGCGGTGGCCCGCCGGACGGTGGGCAGCTTGGTGGCGAGCCAGCGGTCGGCCCACTCGGCGACGGTGGTGTGCGCGAGGGTGGGGTCGTGCCAGGTGCCGCGGGCGATGTCGGCCTCGACGGTAGCGAGCCACCGCTGGGCGTCGCCCTTGGTCGGGAATGTGAACGGGGCGGTGATCCGCTCGCCGTCCTTGAGGGAGTAGCGGGCTTGCCACCTGCCCGAAGGCAGGCGGCGGGCCGAGCCGAACGTTCGGCGCGCCATCAGGGTCTCCTCGTGATCGAGGTGAGGAGGCGAGGCCGTCGGCGCCGGCCTGCGAGGCGCATGGTCAGGCTACCGGCGCGTCAGGCGACGAAGTCCGGGCGGCGGGTCGGGGCGACACGGTGGGTCGCGAGCCAGGCATCGATCTCAGCGAGGTCGAAGCGCAGGAAGTGGCCCCATTTGTAGAACGGGATCCGCCGCTCGGCGACGAGCCGCCGGATGTGACGCTCTGTGACGCCGAGGTACTCGGCGAGTGTCGGCAGGTCGACGAGTCGGCGCTCGACGTCGGTCGTGGTCATCGCGGTGCTCCAGTCGATGGTCGTGGTCGATTGCTGGCACTAGGCCCGACCAGAGCGCGAAATCTCGCGACGACTTCAGAAATCGACCTCGGTTGCCTTCGGCCAGCGCCCGACCGGAGCGATCCACCGATTCGTCGTTCCGCGTACGGAGCGTGGCGCAGGTTTCCCCTCGGGGGAAACCTGCAAGGGTGTGTCCGGAGAAAAGGATGGTCGCGATCCGGCGTCCTTCTCACGGAGCGTGGTGCAGGAGGACGAACTCGGGCTCCAGTGGACTTCGATCTGCGTCGAGCTGAGGCTGAGGGAACATCCGAGGCGTCATCGGGGCCTTCGGCGCTCCCGTCGCGTATGGCCGCCGCTACGAGGTCAGCCGCTGTCGCATCGAGAGATCGGCGGTGGGGCACGGCTCGCGACTGGAAAAGGACAAGAACGAGAACGTGAACGCAGTCGAGCGCTGAACCGTCCCAGCGGTCTGCAGCGCGCCCCGGCGGACGAGTCGGGTCATGAGGCTTTCCCGATGAATAAGCGGCGCGCTGACCCGATTTCTTATCGGGTTTCCGCCCCGATGACCCGCTTCTGTTGTCAGTCGTCGCCGATGGGGAGCTTCTCGATGCGGTCCTTGTGGACGGCGTAGATGAACGGACCAGATTCGGCGCAGAAGCGCGTGATCGCCGGCAGGTTCGCGATGAACCGGGCCGCCATGGCCGGGCCTGAGAGGTCCTGCCGGGTCAGGCAGAAGCAGTGGACGGCATGGCGCTTCACGGCTTCGCGCTCGGCCCGGTTGTACCGGATCCGGGTGTCCTTCATCAGCACCGCCCAGCCCTCGGTGCCGGCGAGTTCGAGCCAGTCTTCGTCGGTGACGGTCTCGTCGGCGGGAATGCCGTAGTGCTCGGCGAGGGTGACGAGGCGCAGGCCCTCGGCTCGTAGGAGCGTCGGGACGACCTTGCGGCCGAGGCTCCGATCGAGGAAGAGGTCAGGCAGCCCGTCGGGATGCGACACGCAGGACGTCCTCGAGTTGGTCGAGCGGCACGCCGAAGTCGTCGCTCAGATCCTCGAGGGACTCGCCCGCCCAGAACCGCTCCAGCACGTCGGACACCCGGACGCCGCCCCGCTCGAAGATCGGGGCGCCGAACGCCCGACTCGGGTCGGCCACGACGTTGGCGTGTTCGTACACCGGGACGTGGATCAGCGAGGCGTAGCCGTCGGTGCCGTACTCGATCCGGCTCAGGTAGGCGGCGAGCGCCTCGGCGAACACGGTCTGGCCGCTGCGGACGACGACGAGTTCGAGCGCTGAGTCTCCCTCGGAGGATCCGCGGCGACGGTCGCCGTACTCGAAGAGGAGCTCGGCACCGTCGCTGTAGAGCCGGCGCGAGGCGAGCGCGTGCTGGATGCCGATCTCCTGCTCGAGGGCGTCGAGCGCTGGCCGGATCCGCTGCATCGGAACACCGCTGCGACGAACGGCGGCCAGCACCATCGATTCGGCGAGCCCGACGAAGGGAATCACCGGTGCGCCGTGCCGCTCGGGTTCGAGGTAGGTGACAACCGGATCGCCCGTGACGACCGGACGGCCCTGCGGCCGACGCACGTAGCCCTTCGCCCACGTTGCGAGCGTCGAGGCAGGTACGCCGACGATCCGCGCCGCGTCAGAGACGGTGTAGAGCGGGATCTCAAAGCGGAGTTCGTCGGTGATGGTCAGGGTCATCCTCCTCGTCACCAGTATTCAACCAGCGGGGTGGGACAAGATCACGGGTGGTCCTCGGCACAGGGTCACATCAGAGCCGTAACCTCGCGGCGGCGGCTGGCTGGGAGGAAGAGTCCGGGCGTCGCCCGATCAACGGAGATCGGCCGCTGCCGACGACGTACAGAAGGAAACGACGCGTGAAGAGCACTGACCTCGCCGAGGTACGCAAGGCCCTGTGGGCCACGGCCGACCAGATGCGGGCCAACTCGTCGCTGGGCCCGGCCGAGTACCGAGGGCCCGTCCTCGGGCTGATCTTCCTCGCCTACGCCGAGCACCGGTTCGACCTCGTCACGCCCGAGCTCGAGGAGAAGGCGTCCAAGTACAACCCAGTCACGCCCGATCACTACAAGGCCCGCTCGGTGCTCTACGTCCCCGACGAGGCCCGACTGTCGAACCTGGTCACCCTCCCCGAAGGCGAGAACCGGGGCAAGGCCGTCGACGGGGCCATGAAAGCCATCGAGGCCGCCAACCCCGAGCTCAAGGACGTGCTGCCCCGCGGCTACCAGCGCATGGAGCAGTCGGTGCTCATCGAGCTGTGCCGCCTCTTCGCCCCGCTGCCCCGCCAGCTCTCCGGCGACGCCTTCGGGCTCATCTACGAGGACTTCCTGTCGAACTTCGCCATGGCCGAAGGTCGACTCGGCGGTGAGTTCTTCACGCCGTACTCGATCGTCCGGCTCATCGTCGAGATCATCGAGCCGTTCCAGGGCCGGGTGTTCGACCCGGCGTGCGGGTCGGGCGGCATGTTCGTCCAGTGCGCCAAGTTCGTCGAACGCCACAACGAATCGCCCACCGAGGAGCTGTCGGTTTACGGCCAGGAGCAGAAGGAGGTCACCGTGCCCCTGGCCAAGATGAACCTCGCTCTCCACGGCCTCTCGGGCGACATCCGCCTCGGCAACACCTACTACGACGATCTCCACAAGTCGGTCGGCAAGTTCGACTTCGTCATGGCCAATCCACCGTTCAACGTCGACGGTGTCGACAAGGAGAACCTGGCCCGCGACCGGTTTCCGTTCGGTATCCCCAACCCCGACAACGCCAACTACCTGTGGATCCAGGCGTTCTACTCGGCGCTGAACGAAAGCGGCCGGGCCGGGTTCGTCATGGCCAACTCGGCCGGCGACGCCGGGCACTCCGAGAAGGAGATCCGCCGCCAGCTCATCGAGACCGGCGCCGTCGACGTCATGGTCGCCATCGGCACCAACTTCTTCTACACCGTCACCCTGCCGGTCACGCTGTGGTTCCTCGACAAGGGCAAGGCTGGGGCCGAACGCGAAGACACGGTGCTGTTCATCGACGCCCGCCACCACTACCGACAGATCGACCGGGCCCACCGCGACTTCCTGCCCGAACAGATCGAGTTCCTCGCCAACATCGTGCGCCTCTACCGAGGCGAGGACGTCGAGACCGTCGACGGCTCCGACGCGCTGCTGAAGGAGCACTTCGCCGACGGCACCTACGCCGACGTGCCCGGTCTCTGCAAGGTCGCCACCCGGGCCGAGATCGAAGCCCAGGGCTGGAGCCTCAACCCCGGCCGCTACACGGGGACGGCCGTGGTCGAGGAGGACGACGAGGACTTCGCCGAGAAGCTCGCCGGCCTCTACGACGAGTTCACGCGTCTCAGCGACGAGGCCCAGGTGCTCCGGGCGAAGGTTGACGCTGCGGTGCTGCAGGTTCTGTCAGATGACTGAGTGGCGCGAGATGGCCCTGGGCGATGTCTGTGAGCTCAAGCGCGGATACGACCTCCCGCGGAGGGCCCGCGAGGACGGCTCCGTGCCGATCGTGTCGTCCTCGGGTGTGACCGGGTATCACTCGACGGCGAAGATTGAGGCGCCAGGCGTCGTGACTGGCCGATACGGCACCTTGGGCGAGGTCTTCTATCTCGAAGACGACTTCTGGCCGTTGAATACAGCCCTCTACGTCCGAGACTTCAAGGGCAATGACCCGGAATTCGTTGCTGCATTGCTGACATCGATGGACCTGGCCCAGCACGACGGCGCCGCCGCAGTTCCGGGACTCAACCGGAACCAGCTGCACAAGCTGCCTGTGTCTGTTCCGAGCCCGGACGTACAACACCGGGTTGCTCGAACCCTGCGCTGCCTTGACGACCTGATCGAGAACAACCGGCGCCGGGTTGAGGTGTTGGAGGCGATGGCTCGGGCCATCTACCGGGAGTGGTTCGTCCACTTCCGGTTCCCCGGCCACGAGGACACCACCTTCGCCGACTCCGACCTCGGCCCGGTCCCCGAGGGGTGGGACGTGCTGCCGCTGGGGTCGATCGCTGCGGCAGAACGCACGACGGTTCACCCCAAGGACGAACCGGAGACGTGGTTCGACCACTGCAGTATCCCGGCGTTCGATGACGGACAACTTCCGGCACCCGAGATCGGCGAGTCGATCAGAAGCGGGAAGTACGCCGTCATGGGGCCGGCAGTGATGGTTTCCAAGCTCAACCCACGAATCCCACGTACCTGGTTCATCGAGCCAGCCGGCCCGAATCCGTGCGTCGCATCGACCGAGTTCGTGATTCTCCGACCGCAGGGCCAGCGCTCACTCGAATGGATCTTCGGCACAGTCACGTCCTCGACGTTCGAAGACCGTCTCAAGCAGTTGAGCGGTGGGACGTCCGGAAGCCATCAGCGGCTCCGCCCGGCCGAGATGCTCGCCATCGAGGTGATTGACCCGCCTCCGGAACTCGTCGACCGTGCGACCGACATGCTCGGTCCGATCCTCACGATGTCGCGACGGCTGCGAGAAAACTCGAAGCAGTTGGCCGCCACTCGCGACCTCCTCCTCCCGAAGCTCGTCACCGGCAAGATCGACGTCTCAGACCTCGACCTCGACGCCGTCGTGGAGAAGGCTGCGGTCTGATGCAGAACCCGTTCAACGAGTTGGCGGTGGTCGAGCAGCCGGCGCTCGACCTGCTGGCCGATCTCGGGTGGACGGTGGTCTCGGCGACGGAGGAGACGTTCGGACCGGATGGTTCGCTCGGTCGGGACTCGACGGCCGATGTGGTGCTCGTGCATCGGCTGCGAGATGCGATCCGCAATCTGAATCCGGGGCTGCCGGAGTTGGTGCGGGAGGAGGCGCTGGCCGAGTTCGTGAAGGACCGGTCGAAGATGGATCGGGTGCGGGCCAACAAGGCGGTCCACGATCTGCTGCGCGACGGGTATCGGGCGTCGTGGCGTGATGACGACGGCGACGATGTGCACGACACCGTTCGGTTCATCGACTTCGCCCACGCCGACGGGAACGACTGGCTGGCGGCGTCGCAGGTACGCGTCGCCGGTGAACTACACAACCGGCGGCCCGACACGGTCCTATACGTCAACGGCATCCCGCTCGCGGTGTTCGAGTTCAAGGCGCCGCACCTGCCGGTCAAGGACGCCTACGACAAGAACCTGGCCGACTACCGAGACGTCATCCCGGCGCTGTTCGTGCCCAACGGGTTCGTGCTGTTGTCGAACGGGTCGGAGGCCAAGGTCGGCTCGACGTATGCACCGTGGGAGTTCTTCGGCGACTGGAAGGTCATCGACGCCGAGGGCAACCGGGGCCAGGTCGCCCTCGAGACCGCCATCCGCGGGACCTGTTCGCACTACGAGCTGCTCGACCTGATCGAGAACTTCGTCGCCTACCTGGAACGCCCGGGCGGGCCGATCAAGATCGTGGCCCGCAACCACCAGTTCCTCGGGGTCAATGCGGCCATCGAGAACCTCCACGCCGTGCGGGCCAAGGGCGAGAAGCGGTTGGGTGTCTTCTGGCACACGCAGGGCTCGGGCAAGAGCCTGTCGATGCTGTGGTTCACCCAGAAGGTGCTCCGCCGCATTCCCGGGTCGTGGACGTTCGTGATGGTCACCGACCGGACCGAGCTCGACCTCCAGTTGCACGGTGAGTTCGCCGCCGCCGGCGCGGTCGCCGAGACGGCCCAGGTCCATGCCGACAGCTCGTCGCACCTCCGTGAGCTGCTGGCCGCAGACCACCGGTACGTGTTCACGCTGATCCACAAGTTCCGGCTCGACAAGAGCGCCGGCGAGACGACGATGCCGGTGCTGTCGGACCGCAACGACGTCATCGTCATAACCGACGAGGCCCACCGCAGCCAGTACGACACGCTCGCCCTCAACATGCGCCAGGCGCTGCCCAACGCCGCGTTCATGGGGTTCACCGGCACCCCGCTGATCGACGGCGAGGAGCTGACCCGGGAGCAGTTCGGCGACTACGTGTCGATCTACAACTTCCGCGACGCCATCGAGGACGGCGCCACCGTCCCGCTCTACTACGAGAACCGGATCCCCGAGCTACAGATCGTCAACGAGAACTTCGCCGACGAACTCGGCGAGCTCCTCGAAGCGGCCGAACTCGACGACGACGCCGAAGGTCAGCTCGCCCGCCGGTTCGGCACCGAGTACACGCTGCTCACCCGGCCCGAACGACTCCGCACCATCGCACGTGACCTCGTCCGCCACTTTGTCGGCCGCGGCTTCGCCGGAAAAGCCATGTACGTCGGGATCGACAAGGCCGCTGCGGTTCGGATGTACGACTACGTGTCGGCGGCGTGGGCCGAACACCTCGACGAGCTCCGGGCTCAGCACGACGCGCTGCCCGTGCTGGAGCGCCCGTGGCTGGCGAGCCGTATCGAGCTGATGGAGACCACCGACATGGCGGTGGTGGTCAGCCAGGCCCAGAACGAGGTCGCGCAGATGGAGGCGCTCGGCCTCGACATCAAGCCGCACCGCAAGCGGATGGTCGAGGAGGACCTGGCCGAGAAGTTCAAGGACGCCAAGAACCCGCTGCGCATCGTGTTCGTGTGCGCCATGTGGATGACCGGCTTCGACGCACCGTCGGTGTCGACCATCTATCTCGACCGTCCCATGCGCAACCACACGCTCATGCAGACGATCGCCCGAGCAAACCGGGTGTTCCCCGACAAGGACAACGGGATGATCGTCGACTACATCGGCGTGTTCCGGAACCTCGAGAAGGCGCTCGCCATCTACGGCGCCGCCAACGCGTCGGTCGACTCGCCGATCCAGGACGTCGACGCCCTTGTCACTGAACTCGGCCTCGCTGTCGACGCGGTCATCGCCCAGTGCGCTTCGCACGGTGTGGATGTCGTCGCGCTGCGGGAGGCCTCGGGGTTCGAACACATCGCCCTGCGCGACAAGGCCGTCGAGGCGCTCCTCGAAGACGAGACGAGCCGCACGTCGTTCCTGGCGTCCGCCCGCGAGGCCCGCAAGCTGTTCAAGGCGCTGCTGCCCGATCCGGCCGCCGTTGCGCACCAGGCCACCATCGCTGCCATCCGCTCGGTCGCCCAGCGCATCACCGAGCTGACCAGACCGGCTGGAGCCGACCTGTCCGGGGTGAGCGACGCCGTCGAGGAACTTCTCGACCGGTCGGTGGGCGCCGAGGAGTACGTGATCCGGGCCGCCGCCGAGGGGAGCGAACCCGATCCGCTCATCGACCTCTCCAAGATCGACTTCGAGTCGCTCGCCGCCGCCTTCGCCGGCCGCAAGCGCGCCGAGACCGACCGTCTCGCTGCGCTGCTCAAGGACCGAGCCGCTGGCGCGGCGGCTCGGAACCCGACTCGGCACGACCTGGTCGAGCGCATCGAGGAGCTGATCGCCCAGTACAACGCGGGCAGCTTCAACATCGACGAGTACCTGCGCCGGCTCATCGAGCTGTCCAAGACGCTGTCCGAGGAGGAGCAGCGCGCCGTCGCCGAGGACCTCGACGAGGAGTCGCTGGCCATCTTCGACCTGCTCACCCAACCCGAGCCCGAGCTGACCGCCGAGGAACGCGCAGTGGTGAAGGAGAGCGCCAAGAAGTTGCTCGACCACCTGCATGACCGGCTCGTGCTGGATTGGCGCAAGCGGGCCGAGACGATGGCCGGAGTGCGAGTGACGATCCGCGGCGTCCTTGCCGACAACCTCCCGCTCGACGCCTACTCACTCGAGCTCTTCGACGAGAAGGTCGACTCGATCTTCAACCACATCGTCGCCTCCTACGGCTCCGACGGCGAGAGCGTCTACGACGGGTCAGCCGTGGAGGCGGTGGCGCCCACCGGCGGGGGCGTGGCCACTTTGGCGCCCTCCGACATCGACACCATCACCGACAACGTCGTCGAACAGCTCCGCAACGACGCCGAACTCGCCTCGGCCGTCGCCGCCAAGCTCGGCCTCCCGGCGATCGCTGCGCTTCGGACCGTCGACGACCTCATCGAGAACGACGAGGACTTCGCCGTCGAGTTCAAGTCCACCGCCCGCTGGGACCTTCGGGAGTCGAAGAAGAACAAGGCCATGGAAGACGCCGTGGTCAAGACGATCGCCGGCTTCCTGAATGCCGATGGAGGCACGCTCCTCATCGGGATCGGCGACAGCTGCGAGACCGTTGGTCTCGACCACGACTACGACTGCGTGAAGCCCAAGAACGGCGACGGCTTCGTCAACTGGCTCACCACCCATCTGATCAACGCCCTCGGGCCGGTACCGGTGACGAGGACCCGGGCCCGCATCCTCGTCCGCGAGGGCAAGGAGATCTGCCGAGTCGATGCCGCCTCGAGCCCGGACGCCGTGTGGGCGAAGACGAGCAAAGGAGACCGGGTCTTCTTCGTTCGGATGAACAACTCGACGCGGCCGATCCCCGAGGCGGAGGTCGACCGGTTCCTCGCAACTCGCGAGAGGTAACGCTCAGTCCCTGTGCGCCTCGGCACGAGCGTTCCCTGGGTCACAGCTAGCTACGTCATGTCAGTCAGGGAAGCCGACTGCACCTGTCGCAACCGCACGAAGAAACCGCCTACTGAGGAGTTCAACAAAGTCTTCGGTGCTGGAGAGCGCAGAAACATCTTCGCCCGTGATGACGATCACCGTGACGCCACGAGGCGCCGCCGCCATCCCGAGCGAGTGGGCATACGAGAGATCCTTCGGATCGCCCGTGATGCCGTTTGCGGCCATGAGAATGCCGAGTTCGACGCGACGGCCGGCGCAGATGTTGATGAAGTAGCCAACGGTCTTGCTGTCGACCGGATGACTCCAGTCCTTGCACTCAACGAGCGCGACCGGTGCGAGCAGAGGTAGCCCTTCGGGAAGGCGGGAGTTCCCGACGGCGAGGTCAATTTGTTCGGACTTGAACTCGTTCGTGATATCCGACTCGACGATGCAGCCAGGAACCTGCTCGAACAGGTAGCGCGCTAGAGCCTCGTAAGCCTTGCCCTGAGAATCGGTCGTGTCGGCAGCAGCTGCAACGGCGAGCATCTCAGATACAACGTCAGGGTCAATCGCCATCGTGACTAGAGCCGGTGCACGGCGTCGTTCCGAGCATTGAGGACGACCGCAGCGAGACTTCTCTTGGTGAGCTCAGCGATGAACCCCTCGATCGGCAGCGCGATGACGAGTGGTGTCACCTGGGAATCGAGAGGACGTCGTTCATCGGAGTCGTACAAGAGGAGGCCCAGTCCCGCCCGTCGATCCAGGACAGCCATCTGCAGCTTGCTCTGCGCATCATTGAGAGCCTTGGTGCTCCGAAGTCGTTTGACCTCGACTAGGACGTAGCCGATCCGTTGTTCCTCGCCTGGGACAACGAAGGCGCCGTCGATATCGCGTCGGTCCTGCGGGGCTGCCTCCACGATCGCGCCGGCAGCGCG
Organism: Acidimicrobiales bacterium; assembly: GCA_041984725.1. Lineage (GTDB taxonomy): Bacteria > Actinomycetota > Acidimicrobiia > Acidimicrobiales > Salinilacustritrichaceae > Salinilacustrithrix. The sequence continues at coordinate 13,717 of JBHIXO010000033.1, forward strand.
GAGCGTCTCGAAGACGAGCTGCTCGAGTCGGACTTCCAATTCGGGTGACTTCGACGAACGAAGCCGGCGGAGCTCCTCGGCTGCTTCGTCGGCTTGTCTCTGCTCGAGTGTGGCGGAACTCCGACCCGAGGCCAGCCCGACGGGCCAGTTCGCGAGACCTCGCGCGAACAGCCGGAGATGGAGTCGGAGCGAGTCAACATCGTCGAGATCGACGAGGGCAGAAGGCAGGCGATCGATTGCGGGAGGGATGACCGACTCGGGCTCGGCGATGACCAGAGTCGGGATGCCCCGGCCGAGCATAACGCCGGCTTCGAGCAACACGGCTGCCGAACCTGCCGGCATGGCGCTGCCAAGATCTCGACCGACGACCACGACGGCGAAGTCGAAGTCCGACAGGTCTGCTGCAGCTAGAGCTGACCCGGCGCCGAGTTCCGATGATTCGGCCGACTCCACGCCCTCTTCGTCAAGCGCTTGCGCGATTCGCGTGGTTCCGGCTCCAGCAGGAGAAATGAGAAGTCCCCGCACTCGTCAATCGTCGCACACGGCGGCACGTGCTCCTGCCAGAAACCCTCGTCGTAGACCGAGACCCGTCACTTACCCGCGAGTCGCCCGTCGTGCCCACTACGTGCCCAAAGCAGTGGGCACGGAGGGCCCGAGGCGGTCAGTGACGGTCAGCTCGCACCCCAGTTGACCTGCACTTTCGCGGATTTCCCCAGGTCAGCGCCTCGTCCCGACCGTCTTTGCAAGCAGGGGGTCGTGGGTTCGAGTCCCATCGTCTCCACCAACCAACCAAAGAACCGCAGGTCAGGGGCGGTACCTGCGGCGGCAGAAGGTGTGAGCGCAACGGTCGTGCCCACTGGGTGCCCAAAGACGTCGGGCGCGAGTGGCTACTCCTGGCCAGAAACCGTCGCCATTGAGCGTCTGGACGCGCTGAGGGCGGGGCCTTGAGCCCCGCCCTCAGCCGTTCCACTCTCCTCAGGTCCGGCAGTTGCCGGAGGACTCCTTGGCGAGGCACTCGTTGTCGAACTCACCGCTCGACGGGCGAGTGTGCCGCTCCTCGTAGTTCGAGGTCGGCCAGTTGGAACAGTTGCGGCAGAAGTGCCACGTGTCGCTGCCGCGTCTGCGGCGGTAGGTAGCCACGATGGGCTCTCCATTCTCTGGTTGGAGAACGACCGTCGAACCCGCGACCTTCACGGCAGCCCTCAACCGGGGTACGGTCAAGGTTCCAACCTGGCTGGAAGTCCGCTTCCATCCGACGAGTCCCCGCTGGCGATGCTGGCGGGGACTTTGTCGTCCAGAGCTCGGTTGAACTCATGAAGGAAAACGTACGTCGCCCCGAGAGCCCAGTGGGGGATACCCGAGATTTCTGGTGTCACAAAAGATCGCGATTCCGCGCGAAATCACGCACTATCCACCACAAATCCCAGCGTCGAAGTTACGCTTGTGTCATGGCGAACCAAGGACGACCTCGCGAGTTCGGCGACCGAGTGACGAAAGCCCTTCGACTCGATCCGGAGTTGGACCAGCGCCTCAAGTCGGCGGCGCGAGAGCGCGACGTAAGCGTCAATCTGCTTATCAATCGCGCCGTCGAGGAGTACCTCGAGCGGCTTCCTGCAGTCGACCGAGTCCTCGCTTCCAGCTGAGCCGACTTCGCCATCGAGCGCTGGACCGATCGCAGCGGGATCGCTCCGATTGCCGGCACGAACGTGTCAGGATCTGCGCGTGGGAGGGCGCGTCTGGACCGTCGACGAAGTGCGCACGTTGACCGAGGCGTGCTATCTGCCGGTGCTGCGAGCGCAACTCCATGGCAAGGATGTCGTGAAGGCGGAGTATCTGCGCATAGCGGAGACCAAGCTCCCTGGTCGAACCCACCACACGATCAAGGATCGGTGCTATCGGATCTCCGAGGTGCTGAGGGACGAGGGCTATCCGTTCGTCCGGGGCTGGAATCCTCCAGATGAAGTCGGACAGACGCCGAACTCTGAGGGCACTACGAAGACCATCAGAGATGCCGTCATTCCGATCGCCCGGAAGTATCTGCAGGTCTCGTAGCCGCCGGCGACCCACACCTGCGACGCCGCCACCCAGTCGCTCGTGCCGCGAAGAGCGCGCGAGCTCGGGATGCGCAGTCTGCATCGGCAGCGAGAGTTCGAGCCGAGGAGTCTGCGACGAGAGCGCGGGAGAGGGCGGCACTCGAGGATTGGCTTCGTGACGTCTGTCGCCTGTCAGCGTCTCGCGCCATCCGGGTCGCCGGATCCCGCCTCCCGGTTCACGAGTGGGTGGACGCTGGTGTCGACCCACTCCACGTCGGGCTTCTGTACGGCCGTGGCGTCACGTCGACGAGTGAGGCTGTGCGCCAATCGTCGGAGGTGACGTCACGAGATGCAGCGCGTCGCGCCGAGGCGCACGCTGCTCGGGAGCAGCGTGAAGAAGACGCTCGTCGAGCCGCTCGCTCACGCGAACTCGCGGCGGAGGCCCGAGCGCAGAGCGAGGAGGCGCTCCGCCGGCGGTACGAGGAGTTCCGGAACAGGCGGGGCGAGCGTTGCCCCGCGTGTGATGCCCCCGTGGAGTCGTGCCGCTGCTGAAGGCGGTGGGCGCGCTCGGTGCAGCGCGCGGGAGGGGATTCTGGCTCGCGACGTCGATCTGTGAGCCGACCCGGCTACACGTCCACCCCGGTCTCGTCGTGGAAGGCGAGGGCGGCACCGAGGAAGCGGTAGGCCCACTCCTGGGCCAGCGGCCTCGTCTCGCAGAACACGATCGGGATCGTGGGGTAGCGGACCTGGGCGGCGGCGAGCATCTCGGCGACCATCGAGGGTTGGACGTGCTGCAGGCGGAACACGTCGGCCCAGCGGTCCTCGACCACGACGGCGGCTCGTGGCATCGTCGCCAGGTCGGCCAGGCGGAGGAGCAGGCTGCCGTCGACGACGTTGCCGGCCAGCTCCTGCAGCTTCTTGCGCTCGACCACGCCGACCACCTCGCCGCCGGCCTCGACCGCATAGTCGCCGACCGTTAGGGCCCGCTTCGTGGTCGTGGCCTGTTGCTTCTCGAACTTCCAGGCGTAGCGCTCGCGGGTGTCGACCACGATCTCGAGCACGCCGGCGGCGCTGCGGGCCACGGGCAGGCGCATGCCGGGCCGGGTCTTGCGGGTCGTCTTGGCGGTCTGCCAGAAGATGCCCTCGCGGCCGCCCTTCAGCGTGGTGACGACGAACTGCGAGCGGTTCTCGCGGGTGCGGTCGAGCACGAGGTCGATGGCCACACCGCGTCGGGTGCACGAGCGCACGGCGACCTCCTCGACGATCTCGGCGTCGTCGGGCCACTCGGCCCGGTGGCAGTAGACCTTCGCGGTGCGGGGCCAGGTGTCCTTGGCCTTGACGACCAGCGGCCGCCCGGTGAGCGGGATCCACAGCACGTACGGGAGGGTCGAGTCCTCCTCCGGGTTGCGAGCGATGCGGAACACCTGCGCCACGGCCCGACCGTAACGCTGGGGAGCCGTAGGCCCTGCGGTCGTCAGGTCGTGTCCGTCATCGGCGTCGCCCGGTCGCCGAGACCGCGCACGAGCGCGTCGGCGTCGGGCTCCTGCTCGCCCCGCCGCACGAAGTGCTCGTCGTCGCCGAACACGAAGTGGTACAGCCGGCTCCGCGGTCGCCTGTCGTCGTCGGCCCAGCGCAGCGTGACCTGGTCGAGGAGGACCTCGGTGGCGACGGCCTTCGGCTTCGGCCGGACGGCCAGCTGCGACTGGCGGAACAGCACCAACCGCTGATCGGTGAGCGCGACGAAGGCGCCGATCAGGTCGAACACGCCGTTCACGCCCTTCTCGACGATGCCGTGCTCGCTGAGGTACTCCGCCACCCCGTGCAGGGTCTTCGCGCTCGACCCCATGGGCACCGTGCTGCCCATGTGCACGAACGTCAGCGCCCGCAGGTCCTCGCCGGGTCCGAGCGCCCGTTGCACGATCGTGCGGTCCTTGTCCCGCGTTGCCATTCCTCGGGTCCCTCGCAGCGCTGCGCCGTCGGTGGTGCGACAGATGTAGCACGCGCCGCTGAAAGTCACCGGCCCGCGAACGCGAACGGCCGCCCCGCCACAGCACCAGGGCTGCGGACCGGGGCGGCCGTTCGACCGTTCGTGATCAGGCGATCAGATACCGCGGACGTTCAGGGCTTCCTCGCCCTTGCGGCCGGGGCCGACCTCGAACTCGACCTTCTGGCCTTCGTCGAGGGTCTTGTAACCCTCGCCGGCGATGTTGGAGAAGTGGACGAAGACGTCTTCGCCCTCTTCACGAGAGATGAAGCCGAAGCCCTTCTCGGCGTTGAAGAACTTGACGGTTCCGGTGGGCATGTTTGCACTTGCTTTCTGTTCATCGGCGACCGCATGGATCACGGTCGTTTGGAGCACGGGTGAGCCTACGCCCGCACAGCGGTGCCGCGACAGGTGGCCGAGCGAGGCCGACGGATGGAGCGAGGGTCGCGTCCCGACATCCCGGCGTACCGCCCCCGTGACGATCAGGTCCCGCACCCGGCGCGCAGGTCGGGGCACGACCGGACCGCGAGGTCGACCCGCGACGGGAACAGACGGGAGAGGTGGCCGGCCACGGGCTCACCGGCGATGGTGTACGGCTGGTTGCGCAGCGTCCGCGGGTCGACGCGGCCCTGGCCGATCGGCGACACGTCGGCCGAGCCGTCGAAGCGGCCGGCGGAACGGACCCGGCGAACGGGATCAGACCAGGGCCGGGGCGGCGAGCGTCGCCTGGATGGCGTCGAGCACCGACTGGTCCGGCATCGGTGCGAACGCCGCCGTCGGCGACCGGCGGGTCGCCTCGATGGCCGCGTCGACCCGGTCGGCACCGATGACCGGCGTGTGGCAGCCGACGATCGTCGTCGCGCCGAGCGCGGCGACCCGGTCGACGCTGGCCTGGTAGCGGGCGTCGTCGACCAGCGGCAACCAGGCGGCGACGTAGTTGGCGAAGGTGTGGATGCCGGCCGCCCACTCGTCGGCGTCGAGGTCGGCGGCGTCGCGGACCGGGACGGGCATCGGGGCGGCGAACGCGTCCGACGCCCAGTAGACGCCGGTCGTGGGGTCGAACAGGCCCCGGGTGGTGGGCGAGTCGAAGATCGGGGGGCGCACCAGGTGCAGCGTCCGGTCGCCGACGTCGAGGGTGTCGCCGTCGAGCAGCCAGCGCCACCGGGTCGGCGGCACCGCCAGCGAACCGCCCATGCGTTCCTGCATGAACCAGTCGATGACGAGCGTGGCGTTCGGGCACCGGTCCATCAGGACGTTGACGTTCCCGACGTGGTCGACGTCGTCGTGGCTGATGAACACCCAGCGGACGTCCTCGGGCTCGACGAGGCCGAAGACGTCGGCGAGGTACTGGTCCTGGTTCTCGGCCATGCCGGTGTCGACGACGACCGGCTCGGCCCCGCGGATGACGAGGCTGTTGAGGGCGACCGAGACCGGCGCCTCTCCCTCGCCCTGGTGGTCGTGGACGAGGAACGTGTCGGGAGCGACCGGGGTCGGTGCGAACCGGGTCTTGGGGTGCGGGTGCATGGTGGTGGTCTCCTTCGGTTGGATGGATCTGGGTCAGGCGGGCACGCCGCAGATGGCGGCGATGTTGGCGGGGTCGTGGAACTCGGCGACCGGCACGGAGCCAGCCATGACGCCCAGGTACCGCGGGATGTGCTCGGGGCGGCGGGCGAGTGCGGCGACGAGCTCGAGCGCCTCGGGCGGCGGCGGGGCGGCGACGTCGGCGAGCGCGGTGGTGAGCTCGAACATCGCCGCCGACTCGGCGTCCCGGGTCGCCTCGTAGTGGGCCAGCGCGGCGTCGAGAGCGGCGGGTCCGCCGTCGAGGCCGTGGTCGATCGCCGCGGCGAGGAGGTCGGCGTCACGGAACGCGTCGCCCATGCCCTGCGCGGTGATCGGGTCCTTGTGGTGCCCGGCGTCGCCGGCCAGGGCCCAGCCCGGGCCGTGCGAGCGGCGGAAGAAGCCGTCGGGGGTGCGGGCGACCCGGAAGCGCTCGACCCGCGGGCCGGTGGCGACCAGCCCGGCGTGCGCGGGCGACGCGGCCACCGCCTCGTGGAAGGTGGCCTCGGTGCGCCCGGCGAGCCCGGCGGCCCGCTCCAGCGGCAGCTGCACGCCGACGAACGTGAGGTCGTCGTTGGTCGGCGTCGCCACGAAGAAGGCGCTGGCGGAGGTAGCAATCCTCACCCACCCGCACGACGCCACCCTGGTCAGGCTCGTGACCGACGCGTCGGACGTGGCCATCGGCGCCGCCCTCGAGCAGCTCGAGAATGGATCATGGCGACCCATCGCGTTCTATTCTCGGCGGCTAAACAAAGCAGAGCGAAACTACAGCGCCTTCGACCGGGAATTATACG
>JBHIXO010000034.1:0-19828 GCA_041984725.1 Acidimicrobiales bacterium
GTCCGGTTGGAGGTCGTGGACGGGTCGTGACGAGGGAAGCGATCGCCGTCGCGACCTGAGCGGCCCACGCCACGTCCACCGCGAGCCCTACCACGTCCGAGACCGAGCGACGACGGTTCCAACCGCGACGTAGCGGCAGCGGTCGGCGACGGCGCCATAACGTGCAGCGGTGTGCCGTTCGGTGAGACCCCCGGGGTCGTGCCCGGAACCCCCTTGCTCAAGAGCAAGCTCTGGCGGTCGCCGGAGTAGCGCGAGCTCGCTGTGAGCCTGACGTTCCCCACACAGAATTGTTGACGGTGTGAACTCGCCCTTCCTTGACGTGCCCGAGGCCGAATGGGTCGCCGCGAACCGCTCCGGCTTCGCGATATTCGACAAGTTCCCCGTGACCGAGGGCCACGCGCTCGTGGTGCCTCGCCGTCTAATCGCGACGTGGTGGGAGGCGGGCGCCAACGAGCAGGTCGACCTGATGGCGTTGGTCGAGGAGGTCCGTCGCATCCTCGACGAACGGCACAGCCCGGACGGATACAACATCGGTATCAACGTCGGTAGTGCAGCCGGGCAGACGGTCGACCACCTCCACATCCACCTCATTCCCCGCTACGCCGGTGACGTCCCTGATCCACGCGGCGGAGTGCGCCAGGTCATTCCCGGCAGAGGCAACTACCTGACCGACCAAGCGTGGGGACGAGAAGTCGAGCTGTTCGACGGGGTCACCCGGTCGCTCAGGGTCGACCTCCTCCGGGCAATCGGCGAGCACGACCGGATCGATCTGATCATCAGCTTCATCATGAAGTCCGGGCTCGGGCTGGTGGAGTCTCACTTGGACGACGCCGTCGGCAGGGGCGCTCGTCTCCGGGTGCTCACCACCGACTACATGGACATCACCGACCCCGATGCCCTCGCGCGGCTCCTGGACCTCCACGAGATTCATGGCGAGGCGGTGAAGGTCCGGATCTTCTCCGAGACCGGCCGGTCGTTCCACCCAAAGGCCTACCTGTTCAGCACGTCGGACGGGAGGTCGAGCAGAGCCTTCATCGGATCGAGCAACTTGAGTCGGCCGGGACTCGAGGATGGGGTCGAGTGGAACCTCGCCATCGGTGAGGTCACCGCCGCTGGGGTCGCGTTCGACCAGATCTGGGCCGACGCTCGGACGGAACCGTTGACCCACGCCTGGCTGGCCTCCTATCGGGCTCGGCGACAGACCGTTCCCGTCGGCGAACGTGAGCCAGCGGCGATCGGCGTCGCGACCGAGCCGGTCCTGCAGCCCGTCGCTCCTCGCGAGCTGCAGCGGCAGGCGCTCGAGGCGCTCCAGACGTCCCGGCTGGATGGTCATCGGGCGGGTCTCGTGGTGATGGCCACCGGGCTCGGAAAGACGTGGGTTGCGGCGTTCGACACCTCCCGCCCCGAGTTCCGACGGGTCTTGTTCATCGCCCACCGAGACGAGATCCTCCGGCAGAGTCTCGAGGCATTCCGCCAAGTCCGTCCCGAGGCAGAGCTCGGCTTGTTCAACGGGCTTGAGAAGCAACACGACGCTGACGTGGTGTTCGCAAGCGTCCAGACGCTGGCGAATCGCCTGTCCGAGTTCGACCCCGATGAGTTCGACTACTTGGTGGTCGACGAGTTCCACCACGCGGCGGCCAGCACGTACCGGCGGGTCATTGACTACTTCGACCCGTCGTTCCTCCTCGGCCTCACCGCCACGCCCGAGCGCATGGACGGGGCCGATCTGCTCGCGTTGTGCGGCGACAACCTGGTCTTCGACTGTGACCTGGTCCAGGGCATCCGCCAAGGCGAACTGGTGCCGTTCCACTATCTCGGCGTTGCAGACACCGTCGACTTCGATCCGATCCCGTGGCGGAACGGACGGTTCGACCCTGCGACGCTTTCGGAGGCCGTGGAGACCCAGGAACGGGCCGAGAGGGCGTTCGACGAGTGGTCGCGCCACGGGGGCCAGCGAACGCTGGCGTTCTGCTGCACGACGGCACATGCCGACTTCATGGCGCAGCATTTTCGAGCACGCGGCGTCCCATGTGCCTGCGTGCACTCCGGCGAGAGCTCCGATCCCCGACGGCAGTCGGTTGAACACCTGACCGAGGGAACGGTGAGCGTGCTGTTCGCCGTCGACATCTTCAACGAGGGCTTCGATCTGCCCGAGATCGACACCGTCCTCATGCTCCGGCCCACGGAATCCCCGGTGATCTTCCTCCAGCAGCTGGGGCGGGGGCTGCGCCTGTCGGATACCAAGGACCGTTTGCAGGTCATCGATTTCATCGGGAACCACCGTTCGTTCCTGATGAAGCCGAGAGCGCTGCTGTCCCTCGCACGGAACTCGGAGCCGACGAGACGAGAACTCGAGCGCGCCGCAGCGGAGCCCGAGTCCATCGACCTACCGGAAGGTTGCGCCGTCACGTGGGATCTCGACGTGGTCGAGCTCTTCGAGCAAATGCTCTCCCAACAGGCCAAGGCGACCGACGCTCTCGCTCAGTTCATCCTCGACCACGTCACGGAGACCGGGGAGCGGCCCTCTGCAGTTCAGGCGTTCCGCTCAGGGCTCAACGTCGGGGTGGCTCTGCGGTCTGGCGGGTGGTTCAACCTGCTCCGCGACCTCGAGGCGCTGACCGCCGAGGAGCTCATCACGGTCGAGGCCGCCGGCGAGACGTTGTCGCAGATCGAACGTGAGCCCCTGACGAAGTCGTACAAGTTGGTCACGCTTCGAGCGCTCATCCACGATGAGGCACTCCGCACCGGCGCCACGGTCGAAGCCCTCGCGATGCAGTCTCGTCGGATCGTCCTCGGCGACCCACGATTGGCCGAGGACGCCAGAACACCATCGTTCGACCCCACGACCGCGAGTGATCGTGCCTGGGCCTCTTTCTGGCGGCGGAACCCGATCGCGGCGTGGACCAACGACGGGAAACGGACCGGCTCTGCGCTGTTCCAGCTACGCGACGATCGCTTCGAACCGACGTTTGCCGTACCACCGCAGCTCGGAAGTGTGTTCGACGAACTCGTCGCTGAGCTCGCCGAGTATCGCTTGGCGAGGTACCTCGCTCAGGCCGAGGCCGACGCGAACGTCATCTCGCTGCGGGTATCCCAGACGAACGGTAGGCCGATCATCTTCCTCGACCGCGACCGCCATCCGCGGACACCCGAAGGTCGGACCGAGGTGGTGGCCGACGGGCGTCGGTTGACGCTCAAGTTCGTCAAGATCGCCGTAAACGTCGCCCACGAAGGGGACAGCGCCACCAACGTGCTCCCAGACCTGCTCCGAAGCTGGTTCGGCGAGGCAGCGGGCCAGCCGGGAAGCGAGCACCGGGTGGTCCTGAAGCGGGTGCAGCGAACGTGGTCGCTCGCACCTGTCAACCGCGAGAGTGGCGCCGAGCCGCAACCGCTCATCGTCGATGGCGAAGCGCTCGACGCTGATGTGACGATCACACAGCTAGATGACGCCCGTATCGCCGTTACGTTCGAATCGGCCGGAGGAAAACGGGGAACGACGTCAGCGCGAAACCCCGAGTATCCACAAGCGATCGACGTGATCCTCGGAAGGGCCCGAGACCTCGAGCTGACCGTCGAGGACGCCTATGTCGACTCGGAGCGCACGAGACACCTTGTGATCGACGAGCGCCGACTCAATATCGACGATCGGCCGTTCCCGATTTCGCTCCGTCCAGCGGATGATCCAGTGGCTCTCCGCAAGGCACTGCTGCGGCCCATGGGCGCCGTAGGCCCCTCGCAGGGCTCGAAGTCGAGCGGCAACCCGCGCAGGCGAATGACCATCCACCTCAGCTCGACGGATCTACTCAGTGCCGATGTCCTCGAGCACCTTCGGACCGGCCCCGGCTCGACCGAGGACGGTGCCGAACTCGGTTGAAGGGTCTGCCGACCGCTGCGCACGACGAACGGAACGAGCGAGCGGCTTGACAAGTTCTCCATCCGGTCCGAGCCTGCGCACGCGAGATCGTTGAAGCCGAAGAAGACGTTTACGCGGCTGCAACCTTGAATCGCTCGAACACCTCGGCCGGGATCGAGCGCTGCAGTCGCCACGTGAGGGCAATCGGCCTCTCGCCCTCATGACTCACGTAGTCGGCGGGGCCAAGGAGGACGTAGGGCATCGTCGCCCCCCAGGGGTCCTGCTTCGCTTCGCGGACGGCGAGGAAGATGCGGACGCCGTTGGTCCGCTGATTGATGTAGCGCTGCCCTGCCTTCGAAGCGAGCGTGGTCGAGTGCTGCGACTCCCAATGGAACAGGTCGGGACTGATGGCGAAGTCCCGGTACATGGTTTCGGGGCTGTAGTCCTTCTCGGTCTTGCGCAGCGTGATGAACAGCACCTCGGTCTGCGCCGGCTCGTGCCACCAGGGACCGGCCTGGTGCGAGAAGTATCGATCGGGCCGCAAGGCCCCGAAAGCGGCGAGTATCTCATCGCGGGCGTAACTGGCGCCGATGTCGAGCGGGACGTCGGCGTCGGGGAGCGGGTGGCTGAGGTGTGTGATTCGATCTCGCAGGATCGGCAGCGTCTCCAGCAGTTCGTCGACCAGGGCCGGGCACGAGTGCAGCCCGTTCCACGCCTCCTCCATCGAGCTCGGTGCCGCCTTGCCCGACCAAAGTGTCACAAGCGTCATCCAGAGGCGGCGGCGCTCGCGCTCGGTCGTGGGTAGGTCGCCTGATCGCAGGCGATCGATGAGCGAATCGATCCGCTCGACATCGTCGAGGTGGAGCAACCGTCGGATGCCCTTCTGGAGTCGCTCCTCCTCGGGCCCGGGCGCCGGCACATCGAACTCTGCGCTGCGCTGCAGCTCGGCCCAACCGCCGGCCTTGCCGACGTCCTCGAGGTCGATGCCGGCCTCGGCAACGAACGTGCGCAGCGTCGGACGCTCGTCCTGCAGCTGTGTCATCAGCGTGAGCTCGTTCCGCAACGCCCGTGCGTTGGTGCGCACGGATTGCTTGAGGTGCTCGATGATCCACTCCCGGGACTGGCGGTCGAGCGACAGGTGGCTGCCGGTCGGCAGGTACGGGAAGCCCTCCTCGGCTGCCTCGACGAGATCGCGTCGGGCGATGCCGGTGAGGGCCCGCAGCCGGAGGTCGAAGCGAAACTCTCGCCGGTAGTTGGCGACGAAGTCGAGAATCGTGCAGACGTCCTTGGCAGGGTGCCGGCGCAGTCCTCGGCCGATCTGCTGGAGGAACACCGTGGCCGACTCTGTTGGCCGGAGCAGCAGAATCGTGTCGACGTCGGGGATGTCGACCCCCTCATTGAAGATGTCGCGGGTGAAGATGGCGACGATCTCACCTGATCGGAGTCGGTCGATCTGGCGTTGGCGGGTTTCCTGTGGATCCTGACCCGACAACGCAACCGCCGGAAGTCCAGCGGCTGAGAACCGTTCCGCCATGAACCCGGCGTGCTCGACGGTGGCACAGAATCCGAGCGCCTTCATCGAATGCGGGTCAGCGACGATCTTGCCAACCTGACGAAGTACGAGCTGCGCACGGGCATCGTTGCCGGTGTAGAGCGAACCCAGCTCCGAGCTGCGGTAGGTGCCGCGGGCCCACGCTGCGTCGGGGTCGACGATGTCAGCCACACCGAAGTACTGGAAGGGGGCAAGGAGCTGGCGATCGAGCGCGTGCCACAGGCGCATGTCGAAGGCGGTGCGATTGTCCGTCCAACGGCGGATGTCCAGACCGTCGGAGCGCTCGGGAGTCGCAGTCAGGGCGAGCAGCACCTGGGGTTCGAGGTGGTCCAGCAGGGCCCGGTAGGTGGCGGCCTCGGCGTGGTGGAACTCGTCGACGATGACCATGTCGAAACCGGTCGGGTCCAGCTGGTCGGCGCCGAGGCTGTGAAGCGATTGAATGCTGGCGAAGACGTGGGTCCCATCGGTTGGGTGCTCGCCACCAACAAGCTTCTCGCCGAAGCTGCCGTCGAGTAGTGCCTCCCGGAAGGTCCTCCGCGACTGGTCAAGGATCTGTTCGCGGTGCGCGACGAAGAGCAACGACAGCCTGCCGCCCCGTTCGTCGCGCAGCCGTCGATAGTCGAGGGCAGCGACGACAGTCTTGCCAGTACCCGTCGGTGCCACGACGAGGTTTCGAAAGGAGCCGTGGATTCTTCGGGCTGACTCGAGCGCGTCGAGCATCTCCTCCTGGTACGGCCAGGGCGTGAGCGTTAGGCCGCTGATCGTGGTGGAGTCATCGGCTTTCCCGCTGCCTCGAGCGAGCGCGGCGTCGAGTCGGTCGGCATCACGGGCGGGTTCGTAGGACTCGAAGTCCGCCGAGGCCCAGTTCGCCTCGAACGCGGTCGCAACCTTGTCGAACAACGCCGGCGACGCTGCCCGGGAAACCCGAAGGTTCCACTCGCGGCCGTCGAGCATCGCGGAGCGGGTGATGTTCGAGGAGCCCACGTAGGAGGTCGAGAACCCGGTCTTGCGGTGGAACACCCAGGCCTTGGCATGCAGACGGGTCACCTCGGTGTCGTAGGAGACCCGAATGTCGACGCCGAGGTCGCGCAGGTGATCAAGGGCCTTACGTTCGGTCGAGCCGGTGTAGGTGGTGGTGAGGAGACGGACGGGCACACCACGGTCGAGCGCCTCGGTGAGCTGGTCGATGATGAGCCGCACGCCGTACCAGCGGACGAAGGCGACGATGAGGTCGACCCGATCAGCCGACGCGATCTCCTTCTTCAACTCGTTGGCGAGCTGTGGCTCGCCACGGGCGTTGACCAGCAGATCGTGCTGGCCGAGAGGAACGTCGGGCCGTGCCACGTGGACCGCCTGGCCGGTTGCGCTTCTCTGAGCGATGCCGTGCAACACGCGGAGGGGTACCACAGGCGTCTGCTCTGCTCGACCCGCAAGGTCGAGAACCCGACGAGTCAACTGATGCGCGTCGCCGGCGTCGAGACCCGGGAACTCGTCATGCAGGATCCGCGCAATGTGGTCGGCGAGGCGATGGGGCACGTCTGCCGCGTCCACAGCGGCCGTGTACGCCAAGTCGGTCAGCCGGGCGTCCAGCACCTGTGTGATCAGCTCGTCGTAGAGCCCCGCTTCGAGCATGCGAAGAACCGTACGCCTTGAGCGTGACCGAAGGGTCGGCTACGCCTGCCCACTGCTCGGTGACGCTGTCCCAGCCGTCACGGTCAGGATGTCCGAGCGCGTACGGCGACTTCGAGGCGCTCGATCCGAGGCTCGTACTTCCTCCTCAGCCTCGTCACGACGGCAGCGTCGTCGAGCTGGTCGACGCGGCCGAGGTTGTGCCGCATGTCGGCGAGCTTGACCACGGTGGCGATCGGGTCCTCGATGATGCGGTCGAGGTATTCGCCGTAGTCCACGTCGCCGTCGGGTTTCGTGAGCAATGCGACCGGGCCGGCGACGGTCGGCCCGAAACGCTCCTCGATCTCCTCGATGGTGACCTCGGTGTCCTCGACCACGTCGTGGAGGAGGGCGACGGCCATGGTGACCGGACCGTCACCGGCCAGTGCAGCCGCGACGGCGACGGGATGGAGGATGTACGGGTGCCCCGCCTTGTCGACCTGGCCGGCGTGGTGCTCCGCGGCGAAGGCGAGTGCCCGGTCGAAGAGATCGGCGTGGTTCATCGGGCGACTCCCGGCTCCACGTCGACGATGAGCGGGGCGTGGTCGCTCAGGCTCCCCGGGTGGCGGCAGTACGTGTCGTACTCGCCGACGGCGACGTTCAGCACCGACCAGTGCTTGGGCACGAAGCACCAGTCGATGTGGTCGCCGCTCTCCTCTCGATGGCGATGGTAGAAGGTCGGGTCCTCCTCGCCGTACGAGCGCCCGGTGGAGCGGTGGTACGCGCTGTCGAGCCCGAGGGAGTCGAGGTCAGCGACGAGGTAAGTGTGGTTCCACGCTTGCAGTGGACGGTCCCACCGGGGGTGGTTGTTGAAGTCGCCCGCCACGATTACGTCGCCCCGGCGAAGAAATCGTTCGTGGCTGCGGATGGCCGGTCTGGTCGGCCCGAGGGACGCCTTTCGAGTTGTCTCGAACGACGCCCAAACGGCGAGCAACCCGAACGAGGCCGAAGGCGATCGCACGTCGACCGGGAGGTTCCATCGCTCGTCGTGAACAGCGGATCGTCGCTGCCGGACAGTGGTCTCATCGAAGCCCACGGCCGTGAGACCCGTTCCACCGACCCCACACCACGCGGTGGTCGTCCCCGCGCCGAAGTCCACGTCCTCACCGCACTCTGGGAGGACTGCGAGGTCGGGCTCGAGCTCACGCAGTGCTTCGATTTCACGGAGAAGGCACCCTTCATATTCCACACCACGATCCGCACTCTGGCCTCCAGCAGCCTCACCCAGCTCGTCACGCCGCAGCCTGTCACGGAAGCGATGACGGCGACGCCGGGCTGGCGGCAGAGGCGGAATTCCTCATATGCGACCGGACTCGATCGCTCCGTCGGCCAGCAGCTCCGGCCCGACGTCGCGCCTGAAGGTCTCGGCGTCGGAGAAGCGCTGCGCGGTCGCGGCGCGATCGTCGTCGCCGGCGCGGCGCCAGGCCTCCTCGGAGCGGCGCCAGCGGCTGTACGACTCCTTCACGTCGTGCAGACGGTCGGCGCGGGAGGCGGCTCGGCCGTGGTCGATGGCGTCGCCGATCGCCCGGAGGCGTGGCGGGACCTGGGGGTCGGCGGGGCGGTCGGTGAGGTCGACGCGGGTCGAACGTAGGAAGCGCGGCGGAACCAGCAGTCGTGCGACAGCGTCGCCACCGTGCTCGACGACACGGGATGCGGCGAGCGGGACACCGTCGGGGTCGTGGGCCCGGGCCCAGAGGCGTTCAGCCAGGTCGGCGCGGCCGGGGAGGCGGACCTCGATCTCGGCGTCGGTCGTGGCCCGGGCTGCGGCGGCGACGATGCCGTAGGACTCGGCGACGGTCGAGACGTCGACCGGGAGGAGCGGGGCGACCGACATCGCACGCGTGCGGGCCGGCGCGGCTGCGGTGGGCATGGCTGCCGGCGCAGCGACCGGTGGCGCCGCCTCGGAACGCGACGATGCGACACGCCCTCCGGAACCCTCCTCGAGTTGCCGCACGAGACGGTCCAGGGCACGACGTGTCCCCCGGTCGTCCAGCAGCGGGGTCAGGGTGCGCAGCCGGCCCGACAGCGCGCTGCCGCGCGCGCCGCCGATCTCGTCCCTCACGTCGAGCAGCAGGCCGGCGGCTCCGGCGGCGAGGTCGGCGACCTCGAGATCGAGTTCCGGGAGCTCCGACGCTGCGGCGGCGGCGTCCACCGCGGCAAGGGCTCGGACCAGCACGGTCGCGCCGGGCTGGGCGGCCTGGTCGAGCGCGAGTGCGTGGGTGGTGAGGGCGGGCGCGACGCTCAGCCCGGTTGGGTCGGTGCCACGGAGGCGGGTGCGGCTGCGCTCCCACTCCGTCCCGACGAGCTGACGAGCCCCGGGGTCGATTGGTCCGAGCAGGTCGTCCGTGCGCGGCCGGCCGAGCAGCGCGACCAGCGTCTCTCGCGCCCGGTCGGCCACCCGCCCGCCGGGTCCGGCCGCGACCCACAGGCCCACGAAGACGCCGGGCGAGGCGACGTCGACCTCGAGCTCCACGTCGCCCGGCAGGGTGAGGCCGACGGTGCCGGCCGGGCCGGGCACCCAGTCGCGGGCCGACCAGCCGCCGGCGGCGGGGTCCCACTCGCCGACCATGGCCGGACTGTCGATGAGCGGTCCGCCACCCACGGCGCCACTCCCCCAGCCGGTGCGGCGTCGGTCACCGGTGGGCACGGTCGCCTCCGGGGTGCAGGCCGAATTCGGCGGCGGCGTCGTGGAGCACGGTGGTCTGGGCCTCGGCCCAGCGGCTGCGCCGCTTGCGGGCGGCGGCGTCGGCGCCGTCCCAGCCCCGCCGTCCGGCATAGAAGAGGCCGACCCACGACGCGGCCTCGGACTCGGTGGCGCCGGCCCTGGGTTGCGGGCAGTCGTCGGCGGCGGGTGCCGGATCGTCGGGGTCGCGGTGAGCGAGCACGGCGAGGGCACCGGCGGCGGCCAGGTCGGCGTCGGCCAGCCGGCGGGCGACGACGGCCCGCAGGTCGGCGGCGACCGCCCGGCCGACGACGGCGAGGTCGGGGTCGGCGAGGTCGGCCTCGACGAGGTCGAGCGGATCCACGTCGTCACCGTCGACGCTCCGGCCTCCCGGCGCCAGCGCCTCGGGCCGGCGCATCGTCCCCCGCAGCACGTCGACGACTCGCCGCCGGATGACGGTGGTCAGCCACGCCTCGACGTTGTCGATCTCCTTGCCGGCGTCCACCGCCCGGACGGCGTGGAGCAGCACCTCGCCGACCACGTCCTCGGCCAGCTGCGGGTGGAGCCGCCTGGACCGGAGCTGGCGGCGCGCGTAGGCGAGGCCGTCGCCGGCCAGGAAGGCGGCAGCTCGGTCGAGGACGTCGGGCATCACCGAGACGGTACGGCCGATGCGTGACCCCGCGCCCGGGGCTCCGGACCAGGGACACGCCGGTGGAAACGTTCTCGCACGCCGACGTCACACCTCCGTCCGGCCGGCGACGAGAGGGGTACGGGCGAACCCGTCGCCCGTACCGAACCGGAGGAGCCCAACGATGACCGAGCCCACCACGACCCGACCCAAGCCCCGCCCCCACTTCTACGTCCTCCTCGACCGTTCCGGCTCGATGGAGGCCATGCGCGCCGACGTGATCGGCGGCTTCAACAACCTCCTCGTCGAGCAGCAGGACCCGTCTCTCGGTGGCGGCCCCGACGCCCGCATGACGCTCGTGCAGTTCGACAGCCAGGACCCGCACGAGGTCCTCGTCGACGGCGCCCGCATCACCCGGATGCACGGCCTCTCCGACCGGACGTTCCAGCCCCGGGGCGGCACCCCGCTGCTCGACGCCACCGGCCGTGTCATCACGATGGCCTCGGTGCGCGAGACGCAGCGGGCCACGCTTCGCAAGCGGCCCGAGGTGATCACGATCATCACGATCACCGACGGCCACGAGAACCAGAGCCGGGAGTTCTCGGTGCGCGACATCCGCCGGCTCGTGAAGGAGAAGGAGGCCCGCGGCTGGTCCTTCGCCTACCTGGGCGCGAACCTCGACGCCTACGGCGAGGCCGGCGGCATCGGCTACGACGCCCGCTCGACGATGGCCTTCGCCCCCGACGGCGCCGGCGCCAGCCAGGCGTTCGCCAACGTCAGCCGGGCCATGTCGGCCCGCCGGGCCAAGCTCCGGGCCGGCGAGTCCTACGACCCCGCCGACTTCTACGAGGGCGACAAGGCCGCCGAGGCCGACCGCCGCCGGCGCCACGGTCGCTGACGGCACGAAGGCCGAGCGCCGGAGACAGCGCCGACGCCGGAACCCACGTCCCGGACTGCTAGCCATGACCCCGGACTACGGCGGCCGACGGGCGGGCGCCCGACGACACCGGAGGCACGGATGAGGCGACGCCGGAGAATCCTGGTCGGCGTACTCGTGGCCGCGACGACGCTGCTCGGGGCGTGCGGCGACGACGACACGGACGAGGCCGACGACGCCGGCGAGGTCGTCGACGACGAGAGCACGGTCGACGGCTCGGAGGGATCCGACGGTGACGAGGACGGCGACGGCAGCACCGACACCGACGACCTCGGCGACGAGGACGACATCGCCGCCGACGAGACGCTCGCCCTCTGCGACGCCTACGACGAGCTGCTGTTCGAGCCCACGCCGGCCAGCGCGGGCGCGGTGCTGGCCGAGCTCGAGCAACCGGCCCCGCCGGGCGTCGAGGAGGAGCTGCAGGCGATCGTCGCCGGCACCAGCGACGACATCTCGTCGACCCGCGGCTACGTCGGTCCGGTGTGTGGGGACGTCGAGCCCGAGGAGGCAGCCGAGGACCCCGAGGACTTCGGCGGCTTCGAGGACGCGGCGGCGGGCGACGAAGGGCCGGCGAGCAGCACGATCGAGTCGGTCTGCCTCGCCCTGTTCGACGCCTGGTCGGCCGGCGACCGCGCCGCCGCGTCGGACCTGGGCGACGCCGGTGCCATCGACGAGCTCTTCGCCCAGGCGTTCGACGCGCCGGCGGGCAACCCGGTCCGCATCAACGATGTCGGCGACTGCTTCTACGCCGTCCCGTCGGGCGTGGCCGAGATCGTCATCGCAGACTCGGACGTGCAGGCGTTCGTGGTCCAGGTCATCTGGTACCCCGACGACACGTTCTTCGACGACCCGGACAACGTCGCCCGCTTCGAATCGGGGAACTGACCGCTTCGGCTACCGTGGTCCCGAGCTCGCATCGAGCACTCGGCGTTCACTCGCCCACCACCACCCGGTAGGGGAGGAAACGTGGCGCTCACCGAGCGAGAACGACACGATGCCTACGAGGCACTGACCGAGGCCTTCGGCGACCGCACCGACAACGTCATCCAGATGTTCCAGACCGATCGTGACCAGCTCGCCACCAAGGACGACCTGGCCCTGACGCGTACGGAACTGCGGACGGAGATGGCCGGACTGCGGACCGAGATGGCCGACCTGCGCACCGAACTCAAGACCGAGATGGCCGACCTGCGCACCGAACTCAAGACCGAGATGGCCGACCTGCGGACGGAACTGAAGACGGAGATGTCCGGCCTGCGGGCCGCCTTCCACCAGGACATCACCGCGGCGTTCCAGGCCCAGACCCGGACGATGATGATCGGCCTGATCAGCGCGTTGGTGCTGATCGCGATCACCAACTCGCTCGCGATCGCGCTCGGCTGAGCTGGCCGCGAGCCCACCGGGCCCGAGAACGACACGAGGCGCCCCGGCCGGGCCGGGGCGCCTCGCATCACGTCACGGGAACGGAGCCGGGTCGGCGATCAGCCGCCCAGCGACGAGATGTCGATGTCGCAGTCGGACATCGCACCGAAGACGGCGTCGAGGATCTCGCCCGAGTCCTCCTCCGGCAGCTCGTCGAAGTCGGCGTCGGGGTTGTCGAGCCCCATGTCGATGAGGCGGTCGGCACCGACCTCGTCGACGATGCTCTCGGCGACGCACTCGGCGTCCTCGTCGCTCACCGACCCGTCGGCCGAGATCTCGTCGGCGATCGAGGAGATCAGGGCGTCACGGCCACCGCCGCCACCACCATCGTCGTCATCACCGCAGCCGGCCACCAGGAACACGGGGACCGCTGCCATCGCCAGCAGGCGCAGGACTCGCTTCACGTCGGAACTCCACAGGGGTTCGCGGCGAACGGCCCGCTGCCGCCCACCTCGGGACCAGGAACCTTGCCCCAGATCGCGCCCGGAATGTGAAACCGGAGCGATTTCAGGCCGGCGTGTCCCAGCCGCGGTCGGCGAAGCTGAACATCTTCGACGTCTGCGACGCGGTGGCGAGGAGGACGCCGTCGGGGGTCCACAGGTGAGCGTGGCCGTACCCGTAGCCGCCGTGGGCGGCGTGGCCCTCGATGTCGACGAGCACCCATTCGGACTCGGCGAGGTTCGCGACCCGGAGCGTGTTGTCGAGGCTGAACCCGGCGCCCATGACGCCACCGGCCCGAGCGATGGCGATCGGCACGATGTCGGCGAGCATGGCCAGCGACGCCGGCGTGTTGGTCGTGCGGCCCCGCATCCGGGCCCACATCGTGACCCGTTCGGCGCCGAGGTCGTTGGGGACCTCGCGGAAGTCGATGACCTGGTGGAACCCGGGACCGCCGCCGCCCATCGGCATCTTCGGCGGCGGGGGAACGTCGGTGCCGACCTCGGCCCGGATCTCGGCCTGGACCTCGAACCACGGCCGGCGCCCCTCGGGGTCGGGGACCCGGGGCATCGTCGGACCGGTGCCCTCGATCTCCGCCGCTCGGGGCGAACCGCACGCGCCGAGCGCGCAGTACAGCAGCTGGCCGCCCGAGGTCGCGGTGAGGCGGAGCTGGTCGATGTTGCGACCTCGCGCCACGGGTTCGAGCACCTGCTCGATGTGGGCGCCGGTCGCCGCCTGCGACACGAACTGCACCATGGCGAACAGCGACGGCCGGCCCGTGGCGAGCTCGAACGCGTCGAACGACGCCGCCAGCCCGGTGCCGCCGTAGAGCGCACCGTCGGGCCGGGACAGCTCGGGCGTCAGCTCGTAGGAGGTGTGCCAGGGGTCGTCGCCGGCCGTGAGTTCGACGACCGGATCCTCGCCCGTTCGGCGCTGCTCAACCATGGCAGCAACCTACGGCGGTCGGTCGGGAGCCGACAATCGTCGACCCCGACCGGGCGGCCCGGTCGGCGATCTCAGATCGCGCAGCGCCGCCGGAACCAGAGCTGCAGCAGCGCGAAGTCCAGCACGGCGAGACCCTGGACGACGGCGGCCGCGACACCGAGGCTCGTGAAGCCGACGGTGGCGATCGCGACGACGGTCAGCGCGACCCAGGCGAGGTCGGCGATCGAGACGGCGAGCGCACCGGCGAGCAGGCGGGCCCGGGAGCGGGCGACCAGGGCGACGTCGACGGCGAAGAGCAGCAGGCCGGCGGCGAGCAGGCGGGTCCACCCGGCGCTCTGGGTGCCGAGTTCGTCGACGCACCAGTCGGTGGCGAGCAGCCCGACGAGGCCGGCGGCGGCCGACGTCGCGGCGTTGACACCGAGGACCTGGCGGAGCCGGCGCGCCGGGGCCTCGGCCACGGCGGGGACGGTGCTGCCCCGTGCGGGGACATCGGTGACGGACGAGGTGGTGAAGGTGGTCATGACGCCAGCATCCGGCGAGCGGGGAACGGCGGCGATTACCCGTCGGGTCATGGCCAGGACGACCGACCGCTGCGACGATGACCCCATGGCCACCGCCACGACCGCCCGCCCCTCCCCCGTCGGCGACCTGCTCCGCGAGTGGCGCCACCGCCGGAACCGCAGCCAGCTCGACCTCGCGCTCGACGTGGGGGTCTCGGCCCGCCACCTGAGCTTCGTGGAGACGGGCCGCTCGCGTCCGAGCCCGGAGGTCGTGCTGGCCGTGGCCGAGCACCTCGACGTGCCGCTGCGGGAGCGGAACACGCTCCTGCTCGCCGCCGGCTATGCCCCCCGCTACGCCGAAACGTCGCTCGACGACGCGGCGATGAGCCGGGTGCGTTCGAACCTGCAGCGCATGCTCGACGCCCACGACCCCTACCCCGGCGTGGTCATCGACCGGCAGTGGAACGTCGTGCTCGCCAACCGCGCCGCGCTGCTCTTCACCGACGGCGTGCCCGACCACCTGCTCGCCCCGACCATGAACGTGTTCCGGCTGTGCCTGCACCCCGACGGTCTCGCCCGCCGCACCC
The DNA here is from genome assembly GCA_041984725.1 of Acidimicrobiales bacterium. Classification (GTDB taxonomy): domain Bacteria; phylum Actinomycetota; class Acidimicrobiia; order Acidimicrobiales; family Salinilacustritrichaceae; genus Salinilacustrithrix. The sequence goes on from JBHIXO010000034.1 coordinate 15,193, forward strand.
GCAACTTCGCCGAGTGGGCGGCGTACCTGCTGCGCCAGCTCCACCGGACCGCGACCCTCACCGGCGATCGGGCGCTCGCCGAGCTCGAGGCCGAGGTGCTCGCCTACCCCAACGTCGCCGCCGTCGCCGAGGCGCGGACGCCGCCGCTCGACGACGAACCGACGCTCCTCGTCCCCATCGCCTACGACCTCGACGGCACCGAGGTCGCCATGTTCACCACGCTCACGACCTTCGGCACGCCCCGCGACGTGACGCTCGACGAGCTGTCGGTCGAGCTGTTCTTCCCCGCCGACGACGCGGCAGACGCCGCGCTGCGAGCGGCGACCGGCTGAGTCGCCGATCCGAACCGCCCGTCAGCCCCGCCACCAGCCGTGGGGTCGACCGATCGACAGGGTGTTCCACACGTCGAGCTCGAGGTCGCGTACGTCACGCTCCTCCTGACAGTCCTCGCACACCCGCACCCGGCGCCGGAGCGCGTTGACGTAGAGGTTGGAGCCCCGGCGACGACTCTCCTCGCCGCAGAGTTCGCACGGCAGGTCGACCGGCCGGAACGCCCGCTCCGCACCGACGGCCCCGTCGAGTCCCCCCTCAGCCCGCGCGAGTGCCGCACCCTCGGCCGTGAGTCCGCGGGCGGCGTACCGCCCGTACCAGTGGGGCTCGGAGCGTCGCATGTCGAGGCCGTGCTCCCAGTACGCCAGCGCGAACTCGACGTCATCCGAGGGGCGGACGCTCCACGACGCGACGTCGGCCGGCGTCAGCCCGGCGGCGTGCGCCTTCGAGGCCGTGCCCGGGTCCCGCACGAGGGCGGCCCATTCGAGCGCGAGGTCGCCCGGGAGTCTCGAGGCGATCCAACGCTTCGCGGACCCGAGGTCGCCGTGCTCGTGCCACCGGTTCACGTCGGCGGCGGACACGCCGGCGTCGAGCCAACGAACGATCTCGACCGGCGCCATCGCCCTCGCGTCGCCCACCCCGATGCCGGCCGCGCGGAGGCGCGCCGCCTGCTCGGGGGTGGCGCGCCGGGTCCGCCAGTGCGGAACGGCGCTCGGTGCGATGTCACCGAGCCACCATTCCGCGGCCTCGGCGGGACGGTCGCACACCCGGGCGTACTCGACGGCGATCGACGGCTCCGGGAACCCGTCGATCCACGCACGGGCGTGCTCGCCCAGTTCCGCCAGCACCGCACGTGTCCACCGTGACGTCACCAGTGGCTCGAGACGCCCTGCGACCGCGGCCGACCGGACGCCGACCGCTCGCCAACGCACGACGTCGTCGACCCCGAGGCCCCGTCTCGTCCACTCGCCGACGTCCACGGGCGTGTCGATCGCCTGGCGCCGCCATGCCTCGATCGCGTCGAACCGCACGCCCGCCGCGCGCCACGCGACGGCGTCGTCCGGATCGAGCCCGCATCCGACGGCGGCCGCGATCTGACCGTCGGTGAGGATCGTGCCCGCCCATCGTGTGGCCTGGTCGAGGTCGAGGCCCAGCCCCGCCAGGTGGGCGATGCGGCCCGTGTCCCCGATGGCGCGGAACCACGCGCGCGGATCCTCGTCCAGGTCCAGGTCGCGCAGCTCCGACGCATCGTCCGGGTGCGGGACGTCGGGCCACCACTCGATGATCTCCGTCGCCTCCCACCCGCGCGCTCGCCACGGTCGCGACTCGTCGGGCGCCATCCCGGCCCGGTCGAGGACGACGGCGTCTGCGGGTGGCCAGTCGGTCGGGCTCCATCGACGAGCGAGCTCGGGATCGGCATCGACGCGGTCCCACCGGATGATCTCGTCGGGGTCGGAGGACACGCCGGACCAGCCTTCGGCCGCGGCGGGATCGACGCCTGCGGCACCGAGACGGGCGGCGTCGCTCGGCGCGAAGCCGGTCACGACCCATCGGCCCGCGGTCGACGCGTGCTCGAAGGCCGCGAACCACTCGTGGTCGTCGGGTCCGAAGCCCGCCTCGGCCCAGGATGCGACACGACGCGGCTCGACGCCGGCCGAGCACCAGGCGATCGCCGTCGCCGCCGCGACCCCGGCTCGGGCCCACGGCTCGGGGTCGAGACCGGCATCGACCACGGATTCCCACTCGTGCAGACGCTCCGACGGGACTCCGGCCACGAGCAGCCTGCCGACCGACATCGGCTCGAGGCTCGGCGGCGCCATCCGCAACCGGATCGGGTCGACGTGCGCGACGGCGTCGAACTCGTCGGCAGCGATCCCGAACCAGGCGTAGGAGGCGGCCCGCCCCGGCGCGCACCGCGTGGTTCGCCAGTCGTCGCTCGGCGGCTCGTCCAGGAGCGCGAGGTCGGCAGCCTGGCGGTCGGTCAGCCCGGCGCGGACGTAGTCCCGGGCGTGCGCGGTCACATCGGTGCCGGCATGGACCCGGTGGGCCTCCGCGGCGAGCACCCCGAAGTCGGCGAGTTCGCAGCAGCGCTCGACGTCCAACCCGGTCGCGAGCCAACCTCCACGTCGTCGCTCGTGGTCGGCCACTCCGCCAGGGCATCGCGCCGCGGATCGACCGGTTCGGGGGCTCGAGCCCGACCCCGCCAGCGCGCCAACAGTCCCACGACCACCTCTTCTCCGTCGCGCCCGGATTCTCCTCGCCCGGGCGAGGGCCCGTCACTCGGCGGCGACGACGTCGAGCGCCACCGGGCGGCGGACCTCGAGGCGGAACCGACCGCGCCCGGTGCGCACGATCCGCACAGGGGCGGCCGTGGCGTCGAGCCGGCGCTGCAGCAGCAGGAGCCGGCTCTCGAGATTGTCCTTGACCGGCGGGAGCTCGAGCGTGGCGTCGAGGCGCAGCTCCCGGTTGGAGAACTCGGTCCGACCGGTCCGCAGGTGCTCGTCGACGAGGCTCCGCAGGATCCGGCCGGCGACCCCCTTCACGAGGTATTCGTCGTCGAGGAACACCGAACCGTCGCGGGCGAAGCAGCGGACCCGGACCCGGTCGACCGGGACCGGGCCGGCCCCGGACGCGTCGACCGAGGGACCGCCACCGGGCGCGGCGACGTGTTGGGACCGCGCCGCCTCGACCGCGCCGCCCAGGATCGCCGCGATCACCGCGAGCACGGCTTCGTCCGCCTCGTGGAAGGCCTGGGGCGTCTCGTCCTCGACGACGACCACGCCGATGAGCGCGCCCAGGGCGAGGGACGGGACGGCGAGCAGGCTGGCCGAGTGGGCGAGGCCGGGCGCGGCCACGTCACGTCCGGCGGCGGACCCGGTCTGCTCGAACGACCGCCGGATCGACCGGGCGTACTTGGCCGCCTGGTGCGCCCCACCCGACCGGACCGCGACCCCGCGGGCGGCGGCCTCGCCGATCGGCCCGTCGCCCAGCGCGACCGTGACGTCGCCCCACTCGTCGCCGCCGCCCTCGTCGCCGTAGCCGCGGGCGCCGGCCAGGCGCAGCGTGCGGCCGTCGTCGTCGAGCAGGAGCACCATGGCGTGCCGGTAGCCGAACAGTTCGTCGAGTCCGGCCATGGCCGATGCGACGACCGCGCCCACGTCTCCGCACCGCGCCAGCCTCGTCCCGAGGTCGGCGATCCGGCCGGCGTCGAGTCCGTCGGCGCGACCGGACGCCGGCACCGGCACGGGTTCGCCCCGGCGGTGGGCGGCGGCCTGCAGGTGCTCGATCTCCACCACGCGGTAGATGTCGGCGGCGAGGAGGCGGAACACGTCCTGCATCCCCGCGAACGCGGCGACGATGTCGACGTCCTGCCGGAGCCGCTCGAACACCGGGCCGCGCCGTTCGGTGCGCTCGAAGGCGAGCGTGAGCCGGTACTGCTCGTAGTTGCGGCCGTCGAGGAGCAGCACGCTGGCGTGCGGGTTGGCCGCCAGGTTCGCCGTCGTCTTGGAGAAGAACTGGTTCGACAACGCCACCCGGTGACCGTCGACGAGTCGCACCCGCGACAGGTACGTCACGTTCGGGACCCCGTCGGCCGAGGCGGTGGCGATGACGGCCGGCACCGCACCCTCGAAGCACTCGGCGATGTCGTCGAGCGTCAGGTCGCTCACGGTTGCACCGCCGCGCCGGCGCCGGGCCCGGGGGTCTGCACGAACGTCGCGGAGGGCCGGAATCGCACGACGACGTAGTCGCCGGGCAGGAAGCGGTTCGTGATGCCCCGGGGATGGTGGTCGATCGCCTCGATCGCCGCCTGCATGCGGTCGACGTGGCGCTCGACCGAGGCGAGGTCGTGCGGCCCGGCCCGACCGACGACCTCGGCCTCGCCCTTGAACTGGACCGATTCGAGCGTCTCGACGTCGGCCGCGGTCACGGCGAGCGACCGCGTCGCGTCGACGGCGGTGAGGAGCGTGTGGTCGTGGGCGTCGAGCGCGATCCGCAGCGTTCCGTCGGCGCCGGCCCGGACACCCCAGCCCCGCGAGGCGATCGGCCGGCGGTCCAGATCGACGGCCCCCACGATCAACGGCCAACCGTCGTCCGACAGACGGATCAGGGACGACGCATCCACCGACGCGCAGCTTAGGGATCTCTGAGGATGCATCTCCGAAGCTCTGAGGAACGCGGCCGCCCGGCGTGCCGGACGATGACGACAGCGACGGGAACCGCCCCTCGCCCTGTCCGACACCCCCAGGAGGGATCCCCGTGACCACCATCGACCAGACGCTCACCACCACCCCCGCCGGCCTGGCGC
>JBHIXO010000035.1:0-19719 GCA_041984725.1 Acidimicrobiales bacterium
AGACCGCCGGCTCGCGCGGGAACCCCTCGACGGTGTGGAGGACCATGCGCGTCGACGTCTCGCGCACCCCGAGCGACTCCTTGAGCCAGCGGAGGAGCTGGTCGAGGTCGTCGATGCTGCGGGATCGGACCCGCACCTGGTAGTCGAAGCCGCCCGTGAGGTGGACGGCGTCGACCACGTCGGGGTGGTCGCGGAGGGCGTCGTCGATGCCGGCCCACGGCGCGCCGGGGGAGAGCTGGAGGTCGACGAGGGCGTCGATCGGCCGGCCGACGGCGGCGCCGCCGACGCGGATCGTGAACCGGTCGATCGCCCCGTCGCGGCGGAGCCGGCGCAGGCGCTCCGACGTGGCCGACAGCGACAGGTGCACGTCGTCGGCCAGTTCGGTGACCGACCGTCGCCCGTCCTCGACGAGGAGGGCGACGATCCTGCGGTCGATGTCGTCCATGACCGATGATCCTACGGGTGATCGGCCGTCTGAGCCGTTGATTCCGGAAGCACACCGGCGTGAACACCGTCATCCTGGCGGCCATGGTCCTGCTCGCCGGATTCCTCGTCGGCCTGGCGCTGGTCGCGCCGATCGGCCCCGTCGCCCTCACCCTGTTCGGCCTCGGCGCCGAACAGGGACGCCGCGCCGCGCTCGCCGGCGCGGGTGGCGTCGTGCTGGCCGATGCCCTCACGATGCCGGTGGCACTGGGCAGCGCCGGCGCCGTCCAGGCGCTCGACGCCGGGATCGTGCGCGGCTTCGAGATGGCGATGGGACTCGCCCTGCTCGCCCTGGCGGTGGTCACGGTGACGAGTGCCGACCGCGTGCGGGCGACCGTCGCCGGGATCCGGCGACCACTGCCGACCATGGCGACGATGACGCTGGTGAACCCGCTGTCGATCGTGGCCTGGGCCGGCGTCGCCCTGGCCGTGCCGGCGTCGCTGCGCCACCCGGCCTCCCTGCTCACGTTCGGGCTGGGACTGGTGCTGGCGTCGGCGGTGTGGCACGGCGGCCTCGCCGTCACCGCGGGCACGGTCGCACCCCGGCTCGGGGACGCCCGCCGCACGCTCCTCACCCGGGCGAGCGGCGTGGTGCTGCTCGGCGTCGGTGCCCTCCTGATCGTGTGAGGGCGTCCGGCGGTCAGGCGGGCGGCAGGTGGTCGGGGAAGCCGAACCGGGGGAACGACTCGCCCGTGTCGAGGAAGTAGTGCGCGCCCTCGATCCGCCCGTCGACGATCTCGAGGACCTGCAGCGCCCACGGCGTCCAGCCGCCCTCGGGATCGACCCGGTACTGGGCGAACGCCGGGCAGCCGTTGGCGCGCCCGGCGAGGAGCTTCGAGCCCTCGCAACCCGCACCCGGGCCGGCCATCCATGCGAGGACGTCGTCACGGCCCTGGAACCAGAGGGCGTACGGGGGCATCGTCTGGACGACATCGGCATGGAGCAGTCGGGCGAGCGCATCCATGTCGTAGCGCTCGAAGGCGTCGACGTACCGGGCCAGCAACTCCCGCTGGGCCTCGTCGAGCGGTGCGGCCGGAGGTGCCTCGGGTGCCCGGGCCATCGTCGCCCGGGCCCGTTGCAGTGCCGAGTTCACCGAGGCGACGCTCGTGTCGAGCAGTTCCGCCACCTCGGCCGCCCGCCACTTCAGGACCTCGCACAGGACGAGCGCGGCGCGCTGGGTGGCGGGGAGGCGTTGCAGTGCGCTGACGAAGGCGAGCCGGATGCTGTCGCGGGCGGCGGCCACGTCGGCGGGGTCGCCGTCGAGATCGATGACGCGCTCGTCGGCGACCGGCGTGATCCAGCGGTCCTCGGGCAGCACGTCGCGGAGGTACTCCGGATCGGGGCCGCGGGACGGCCCGATGTCGACCGGGCGGGCGCGCCGCTGCGGGCTGCGGCCCATGTCGGTGCACACGTTGGTGGCGATGCGGAAGAGCCAGGTCTTCACGCTCGACCGACCCTCGAACCGGTCGGCCGCCTGCCACGCCTTGACCATCGTCTCCTGCACGGCGTCGTCGGCCTCGGACCCGGACCCGAGCATGCGGTAGCAGTAGCCGGTGAGCGCCCGGCGGTGGACCTCGAGGTCCTCGGGGGCGAGGGCGGTGACGGGCATCGTCGTCATCGTAGGTCGGGCTCCTGAGGGTTCCGATCGGGGTCGACGACCACGTCGCCGACGCCGGCGAGGTCGAGCAGGCCGTGGAGCTGGGGGCTCACGCCCTCGAGGCGGACGCGGCACCCCAGCCGCTGGGCGACGACGACGAGCCGGCACAGCTCGTCGACGGCCCGGAGGTCCGTCACGACGGTCAGCCCTCGACGTTGACCATCCACTGGACGCCGAACCGGTCCGTGCACATGCCGAAGAGCGGCGACCAGAACGTCTCGCCCATCGGCATGCCGACCTCGCCGCCCTCGGCCAGCGCCTCGAAGATCCGGCGGGCCTCGTCGGGGTCGGCCGTGGTGATGTTGAGCGCCGCCCCGACCACGCCGGCGCCGTCGCCGGTCGGGTCGTCGGACGCCATGAGCAGGTCGCCGTCGCCGAAGGTCAGGGCGGCGTGGATGACCATGTCGGGGTCCGGCTCGCCGGGCGGCGGTTCCTCGCCCTCCGGCATGTCGCCGATGGTCATGACCTCGAGGTCGCCGCCCAGGATCTCGTGGTAGCGGGTCATCGCCTCGCGGCAGGTGTCGGTGAAGAACAGGTAGGGGTGCAGGGACATCAGGGCCTCCGATCAAGGGTTCTGGGAGGACGGACGGAACACCCGCCCGGAACTCATCGGTCGGTTTCCGACCGCGCGACGGGAAACAGCCGGGAAACAGTGACGCCCTACCTTGCCGCCACATGACGTCGGTCGTGGCCCGGGTCCCGCCGGAGTGGCGGTACGCCCTCGCGGCGCTGATCACCGGCACGGTCCTCACCGCAGGCGTCACGGCTCTGCTCGTCCGCGCCGATGCCGACCTCGCCGGCGAGGCCCTCGAAGGCCGCGCCGAGCGTCTCGCCGGGGAGATCCAGCGGGTGGTGGAGGGCCACACGGCGGTGCTCTACGGGATCCGCAGCCTGCACCTCACCGACGGTGCGCTCTCCCGCGCCACCTTCCACCGCTTCGTCATCGACGGGGGGCTTCTCGACCGCTACCCGGGTGCCCAGGCCTTCGAGGTCGCCCGCGAGGTCCACGAGACCGAGGTCGGCGCGCTCGAGGCCGAGGTCCGGGTCGACACCAGCCTCGACCCGGGTGGCTATCCCTCGTTCACCGTGCACCCGGCCCGGGCCGGCGAGATCCGGTGGGTCGTGGACCTGATCGAGCCCATGGCGTCGAACGCCCAGGCGTTCGGGCTGGACCTCGGCGCCGAGGCCGAGCGTCGGGCGGCGCTGCTGGACGCCCGCGACCACGACGAGCCCCGCACCACCGGCCCGATCCGCCTCGTCCAGGAGCCGACCGACCAGATCGGACTCCTCGTCGTGCTCCCGATCTACGACGGTGCCGCGCTGCCCGACGACGTCTTCGAGCGCCGTCGTTCGACCACCGGGTTCGCTCTGGTCGTCTACCGAGCCGGTGACATGCTCGCCGGCGTCAGCCAGTCCAACGACGACATCGCATTCGTCATCGAGGACGTCGGCCGGACCGGCGACGACGCCGCACGACTCCTGCATGCCAGCGGTGTCGAGGCGGGACCATCGGCCGCCGTGCGGTTCCCCGTCCACGGTCGCATCTGGTCGCTGCGGGTCAGCGGGCTCCCGCGCCCGACGCAGCCCTGGGTGTTCCCCGTCTTCGGCGGGCTGGCGACCGTGGTGCTCGCCGCGTTCGTGTACCACCTCGCAGCGACGCGCCGGCAGGCGACCGCCCGGGCGCGGGTGCTCGCGGCCAGCGACGCCCAGCGCCGCCGTCTCGAGCGCGACCTGCACGACGGCGCGCAGCAGCGGCTCCTCTCCGTGTCCCTGCTGCTCGCTCGGGCGGGCGCCGGACGGGCCGGGAGCGAGGTGATCCGCACGGCGCGGGAGCGGATCGACGAGTCGTTGCGCGAGCTCCGCGAGCTCGCGCGCGGCCTGCACCCCGCCACGGTCACCGATCATGGCCTGACCATGGCGATCGAGCAGCTCGCCGGGCGGTCGCCGGTGCCCGTCCGGCTCGACCTCGATCCCCACGAGGAACCGCCGACGCAGGTCGCCGTCACCGCCTACTACCTCGTGTCCGAGGCGCTCGCCAACGTCGCCCGACACGCCCGGGCGTCGCAGGTGACCATCGGGCTCCGGCGACGCGACGAACGGCTGGTGCTCGTCGTCCGCGACGACGGCATCGGGGGTGCGTCGGTCCTGCGAGGCACCGGACTGCAGGGCCTCGTCGATCGCGCCGACGCCGTCGGCGGAAAGCTCACGATCACGAGCCCGCCCGGCGGGGGCACCGTGCTGGAGGTGGTCCTGCCGTGCGGGTCGTGATCGCGGACGACGCCGTCCTGTTGCGGGAGGGCATCGTGCACCTGCTCTCCGACGGAGCGTTCGAGGTGGTCGCAGCGGTCGGCGACGCCGCCGACCTCCTCGCGGCCGTCGAGGCCGATCCCCCCGACGTGGTCGTCGTCGACATCCGGATGCCGCCGACCCACACCGACGAAGGGCTGCGCGCCGCCTTCGACATCCGCGTGCGGTGGCCCGACGTCGGCGTGCTCGTGCTGTCGCAGTACGTCGAGGTCGGTCTGGCGACCCGCCTGCTCGCCACCGGGACCGACGGCCTCGGGTACCTGCTGAAGGACCGGATCACCCAGGTCGAGGAGTTCGCCGAGGCGGTGCGTCGCGTCGGCGAGGGCGGGTCGAGCCTGGACCCGACCGTGGTCTCGGAGCTGCTCGCGCAGCGCGAGGCCGAGGCCGGACTCGACCGGCTCACTGCGCGGGAGCGCGAGGTGCTCGGGCTGATGGCCGAGGGTCTCTCGAACCGCGGGATCTCGGCCCGCGCCGTGATCTCGCGCCGGGCTGTCGAGAAGCACGTGACCAACATCTTCGACAAGCTCGACCTCCCGCGCACTGACGACGCGCACCGCCGGGTCGTCGCCGTCCTGCGGTACCTCGGCGTCGAGTGATCCGCCCCGGCCACCGCCGGCAACGGACCGGAAACGGGGTCGAAACGAGGGGGTGGGGTCAGCCGTACCGACCAGACGCCTGCTGGCCCTCTGGTGAGCGCCCCGCCGGCCCGGGGACCATCGGGGGACGTGGCGACGGCTCGTCCTCGCCACCCCCGGAACCCCCGGCCACCCCCTCCCCGGAAACGAGGTATCGACGTGACGACCCCCCTCCCGACCCGACCACTCCGGTCCACGCGCTGGACGCTGGCGTTCGCCCTGCTCGGGCTCGTGCTGGCGCTCACCGCCTGCGGTGACGACGATGCGGACGCTGCTGATCCCGTGCCGTCGGGCGATGCCGAGGTGCCGGCGGTCGAGCTCGCCGGTGACGACCGCTCGGTGAAGGTCGGCGTGCTCCGCCAGCCGCACCTCTCGCACCCGCTGTTCTACGAGCCCTACCTGCCGGCCAACGTCGATCTCGACGTCATCCCCTTCGCGACGTCGACCGAGATCAAGAACGCGGTGGTGAGCGGTGACCTGCAGTTCGGCGTCACCGGCATCACGTCCGCCCTGCAGGGCGCGGCGGCGGGCGAGCCGGTCGTCGTCGTGGCGGCTGCCGCCGACGGCGGTTCCGCCATCGTGGCGCGAGCTGGTCAGGGAATCGAGACGGTCGAGGACCTCGCCGGCCGCAAGATCGGCTTCGTACCGGGATCGGCGCAGGACATCCTGTTGCGCCTGACCCTGCAGGACGCAGGCCTCGATCCGCTGGAGGACGTCGAGTTGGTCAACGTCGGGTTCGCCGACATGGCCAATGCCCTCGGTGGTGGCGACATCGACGCCTTCTCGGGGGCCGAGGTCGGCCCCTCCGACGCGATCACGAGAGGCGACGGCGTCCTGGTGACGCACCCGTACGACACGGCGATGGGCCGCATCAACATCGCCTTCGTCACCAACCGCTCCGTCATCGAGAACGACCCCGACCTCGTGCAGGCCATGGTCGAGGTGCACGCCCTGGCCACCGACCACATGGCGTCCCACACCGACGAGTGGGCCGGCGAGGTCGTCTCGCAGTACGGGTTCCCCGAGGAGTCGCTGGCGCTCGCCATCCAGAACATCTTCCTGAGCTGGATGATCGACGACGCCTACATCGAGGCGACCGAGGTCCTCGGCGCCGAGCAGCTCGGGCTCGACCAGATCCAGGCCGAGCCGGACTACGAGTCCTTCCTCGATCCGACGTTCGTCCGGGCGCTCGCCGATGAGCGGGAGGCGTCGTGATGTCGTCGGTGACGAGGCTGACCCGTCCGCTCGGTCGCCTCGGGCTGGCCCTGCCCGTCCCGCTCCTGCTCCTCGCGCTCTGGGACCGCGCCGTCGACGCCGGTTGGGTGTCGAACCTCCCGCCGCCGGGCGACGTCGGCGAACAGCTCGCCGAGCTGCTCGGCGGCACCGAGGTCTTCCAGGCGACGCTCTGGGGTCATCTCCGGGAGAGCAGCACTCGGGTCCTGATGGGGTTCGGCCTCGCCTGCTTGCTGGCCATCCCGCTCGGCGTCGTGCTCGGGCGGTCCGCCCGCCTCCGGTCGATGCTCGACCCCACGATCAGCCTGCTCCGGCCGGTGCCGGTCACGGCGTGGGCTCCGCTCATGGTCGTCATCGTGGGTATCGGGACGAAGTCGGCGACGATCCTCATCTTCATCGCCGCCTTCTTCCCTGTGCTGCTGAACACGGTCACCGGCGTGCGCGCCGTCCCCGTGCGCCTCACCGAGGCCGCGGCGATGCTCGGCACCAAGCGCCGCCGGGTCCTCGATCGGGTCGTGCTGCCCGCCGCCGTGCCGAACGTGTTCGCCGGGATGCGGATCGGGCTCGGGTTCGCCTGGGTCGTGGTCGTCGTCGGCGAGACCGTCGGCGTGCAGACCGGGCTCGGTGCGTTCATCGAGCAGGCCCGGCAGGTCAGCCGGACCGACCTCATCATCGCCGGAATGCTCTTCATCGGCCTCGCCGGCTACCTGTCCGACAAGGCGCTCAGCGGCGCCTTCGCCCTCGCGCTGCGCAAGCGGCCGCTCCTGCCCGAGTGAAGGAGACCACCATGACCACCACCATCCATCCCCCGAAGCGGTCCGCCGGACCGAACCCCGCCCCGAGCTCAGGCCCGGCCGGCGAGGCGGCGGACGGGGCCGGCACCCCGGCCGTCCGCATCGCCGGCATGGCCAAGGAGTATCCCGACGGGACGCGCGCCCTCGACGGCATCGACCTCGACATCGCCGAGGGCGAGTTCGTCTGCATCATCGGCGCCAGCGGCTGTGGCAAGTCGACGCTGCTGCGCATCATGGCCGGGTTCGAGCGCCACACCGGCGGGTCGGTCGCGGTGCGCGGCAGCGAGGTACGCGGTCCGGGCCCCGATCGGGGCGTCGTGTTCCAGGACTACGGCCTGTTCCCGTGGCTGTCGGTCCGGGCCAACATCGGGTACGGGCCGCGACAGCGCGGTGTCGCGAAGGCCGTGGTCGCCGAACGGGTGCAGCGTCACCTCGACCTGGTGCAGCTCACGGAGTTCGCCGACCGGTTCCCGGGTCAGCTGTCGGGGGGCATGCAGCAGCGGGTCGCCATCGCCCGGGTCCTCGCCAACGACCCCGCGGTGCTGCTGATGGACGAGCCGTTCGGCGCGCTCGACTCACTCACTCGCGAGACGCTCCAGGGGAACCTCCTCGACATCTGGGAGGCGGTCCGCTCGACGATCGTGTTCATCACCCACAGCGTCGAGGAGGCCGTGTTCCTGTCGAACCGGGTCGTCGTGATGTCGGGCGGGCCGAACCACGGGTGCCCCGGCTACGTCGCGGAGGTCGTACCGGTGGAGCTGCCCTATCCGCGGGACATCACGTCACCCGAGTTCAACGACATCAAGCGGCACCTGATCGACGTCGTGCACCACGGGTGATCCCGAGGTCAGGAGCCGAGGCGACCGAAGACGTTCGCCGTGATCCGCTCGACGTGGGGGTCGCGCCCGGCGAGGCCGTGGGCCCAGTCGGTGGAACCGGACGTGACCACGGTGCCGCCACCGGCGGACGACCACACGCCGAGCACGGCGTGCCCGTGGCGCAGGCGGTCCTCGTGGCCGCGGGCACCGAAGACCCGGGAGGCGATGAACTCGAGCTCGTCGGGTTCGTTCGGCGCCGGCGGTCGCGCGGCCGTGGTCCGGGTGAAGTGGGCGGCCGGCGCCGTGCCGAGGATGACGAACGACTCGGGCGTGCCGTCGGAGCCGGTCGGGACCGGGAGGCCGTCGACCGTCGTGAAGTCGCAGCCGTCGCACTCGTAGCCGACGATCCGGGCGTCGCCGCCGAGCACGTCGCCGTAGTCGATGCCCGTCCCCTCGAACAGCCAGTGGTCGGCCCGGTGGATCGTGTAGCCGCCCGCGCCGTTCGTCGCCCGCTTGCCGATCCGGTGGTAGCCGCCCCGGGCGAAGCTCACCCCGGTGAGGTGGTTCTCGGGGCGGTCGAGGAGCACGTCGGACCAGATCGTGGTGAGCTCGGGCTGGCGGTCGGTGTCGAACACGGGGTCGTCCTTGAACCGCCCCTTGTACCCGACCATGCGGGTCGCAGGACCGGTGCCGTCGTCGCCGTCGCGGCCCTCGAGCCGGACCTGCCAGAACGAGGTGTTGCCGGAGAAGAAGGCGGCGTTGCCACCCGCGGCGATGAAGTCCTCGGCCGTGTCGCGCATCGCTGCCGACCAGTACTCGTCGTGGCCGACGGAGAGGAGCAGGCGCTTGCCGTCGAGGACCTCGGGGTGGTCCTCGAGGTCGGCGTTGGTGACGACGTCGACGCCGTGGCCGTTGCGTTCCGCCCACGCCAGGAACGGCTGCTCCCAGTCGGGCCAGCCCGACGACCCGGCCCACGGCGACAGCCGGTTGAGTCGCAGGTAGCCGACGTGCGCGGTCATCTGGCGGTCGTCGGCCGTGAGGTTGGTGACGCGGCGTCCGGGCCCGGGGGGCTTGTGCAGGAAGCCCGCCGTCATCGGCCGCTGGAGCGAGACGGTGGTGCCGCCCGTGTAGAGGTTGCGCCCGCCGAAGTCGTTGTAGGCGTGCATCGTGTTCGTGGCGAGCGGCAGCAGGATCGTGTTGGTCGACGACGGGGCGGGCCGGACGACGAAGAAGGCGTGCGAGGTGCGGCGGCGGCCGTCGACGTCGATGGTGAGGACGACCTCGTGGTAGCCGGAGGTCCAGTCGTCGCCGACGTCGACCGTCGCCGCGACCGGCCAGTCGCATCCCGTGGCGTCGGCGCCGTCGGGGGTCGGGTGGAAGTCGGCGCCGACGGAGTCGCGGAACCGCACGTCGCGGGTCGCCCCGACCCGGGCGACCTCGACCTCGACTGGCCGACCGCCGGCCGACGACAGGTGGAGGCCGACCGTCTCGCCCGGGGCGACGCTCTGGGGCCAGCAGTACCCGGTGACCGTCTCGAACGCCATGCTCGTGACCATAGGCGGGGTGTGCGGTGTCCGTCCCGGAGGCGACATCCTGGCGGGGTGACCGGGACCCCGCTCGATCCGAACCGGGCGCTCGACGAGCCGCATCCGTCCCGGCTCGCGCTCGACCACCCCGCGCGCCCCGCCGTGCTCGCCGCGCATCGCGAGGCGCTCGCCGCCCGCCGGCCGGGGTACCTCGACCCCACGACGGGGCTGTTCGTGCTGACCGCGGCCGAGCTCGCCGGCCGGGGCACGTGCTGCGACAACGTATGCCGCCACTGCCCCTACGTCGCCGGCCCCTGATCCGGCCCCTGATCCCGTCGCACCGGGGGAATGGTCGGGACGCCGGGATCGTTGGCCCCGACGTGACCGACTTCAACGCAGCCATCATCGACGAGTTCCGGGCCAACGGCGGCAAGGCGCCGTCGATCTTCGGCGACCTGCCGCTCGTCATCGTCCACACGATCGGCGCCCGGTCGGGCGAGGTCCGCGAGATCCCCCTCGTCCCGCAGCTCGACGGCGAGACGAAGTACATCTTCGCCTCGAAGGCCGGCGCCACCAGCCACCCGGACTGGTACCACAACCTCAAGGCCAACCCGGACGTCACGATCGAGTTCGGTGAGGGCACCGAGTCGGTCCGGGCGGTCGAGATCACGGGCGACGACCGCGATCGCGTGTACGCCGCCCAGGCCGCGGCCATGCCCCAGTTCGCCGAGTACGAGGTCCAGGCCGGCGACCGGGTCATCCCGGTGTTCGCGCTCGAACCACGCTGAGGTGGTCATCGCGGCGGCGTACGGTCGACGGCCGTGACGCTCACCGAGTTGCCCGCCCGCACCGTCGACGGCCACCGGCCGACCTCGACGGGCAACGACGACCACCCGATGCGGCGCATGACCCGCCGCGCCGCGGGCCTCGCCGATCCGCCGTGGGGTCCCGACGCGGTCGAGGAGGTGCAGGCGCTGTTCGACTCGCTCGCGCCGGAGTGGCACACGCGCTCGTCGCCCGAGCGGACCGAGGTCGTGGTCGACGCGCTCGACCGAGGGGTCTCCGCCGTCCGCGGTGACGACGCGCCGGGTGCCCCGGGTACGGCGGTGGAGCCCGGCAGCGGCATCGGCGCCTACTCGGCGCTGCTCGCCGATCGGTTCGGGCGCGTCGTGTCGGTCGAGCTGTCGCACGAGATGCTGCGCCTCGCGCCGGCCGACGTCGGCGGCCGGGTCATCGGTGACGCCAGCGTCCTGCCCGTGGCCGACGGCGCCGCCGACGCCGTGGTCCTGGTCAACATGTTCCTGTTCCCGGCGGAGGTCGACCGCGTCCTCGCCCCCGACGGCTGCGTCGTGTGGGTGAACTCCAGCGGCGAGGACACGCCGATCCACCTCACCCCCGACGAAGTGGTCGCCGCCCTCCCCGGCCGGTGGACCGGCGTGCACGCCCGCGCCGGCGCCGGGCTCTGGGCCGTGGTGCGGCGCGCCCGCTGACGTCGCTCAGCCGCCGAGCATGCTGGCCCGCAGGTCGTCGTCCATCCGGGGGTCGGCACGCCACGGGACGACGTCGCTGGTCTCGAGGTGCCACGTGAGCAGGCGGTCGCGCAGCTCGCCCTCGGTGGTGGCGTGCTCCGGACGGCCGGCCAGGTTCTCGGTCTCCCGGGGGTCGGCGACGCGGTCGTAGAGCTCGGGCGGCTCGTAGAGGCGGTGGACGTAGCACCAGCGCTCGGTCCGGATCGCCGACACCTTCCCGGCCAGGTCGGGTCGGTCGTGTTGCAGCTCCTGCTTGTGCCGGTACGGGCCGCCGGCTCCCGCCTCGAGGAGGTGCGCCTCCTGCACGAGGAAGCCGCCCTCACTGAACGCCGCGTCACGGTGCACCGCCGACGGCGTCGTCAGGAGCGGGACGAGCGACCGACCGAAGTGCGTGTACGCCGGTTCGAGCTCGGCCAGCTCCTCGATGGTCGCGGTGAGGTCGACGAGCTCGACGAACGAGCGGGCCACCCCGGAGGACGCCCGCGGGTCGTGCACGATCAGCGGGTTGCGGACCAGGACGTCGTCGACGCCCGCCGGCCACTTCTCCACCAGCCCGAACTCGCCGAGGTACTCGCCGTGGTCCGTGAAGAAGCAGGTGACGGTCCGGTCCGCGGCCCCGGTGCCGTCGACCGCCTCGCGCACCCGCCGGAGCTGGTCGTCGACCCGAGCGATCATGGCGTAGTAGGTGCGGGCGATCTCGGCCCAGTCGTCGCCGTCGAGCCGGTCGAGGCCGCACCGTCGCCGCAGCTCGGCGTGGAAGCCCGGCTTGCCGTCGACGGGTGGCACGGGTGCGGGGACCTCCACCCCGTCGTACGGCTCGTACCAGCGGCGTTCGACCGTGAACGGCGGGTGCGGGAAGATCAGCGGCACGAAGAGGCACCAGGGCTCGGGGAGGCCCTCGCCGAGCCAGTCGACGGCCGTCGCCACCGTCGCCTCGTCGAGTTCGAACAGGTCGTCGTCGACCACGCCGCCGTGGAATGCGTAGTAGCGCTTGTCGGTCTCCGCGAACGGCAGTGTGTGCCAGCGGCCCACGTCGGCGAGCCGGGGCGGGGTGGTGAAGCCGAACCGGTCGCACGACGCCCGGGTCACGCCCGGCCCGAGCATGTCGCCGCGGGCGCCGCAGAGCGCGACGTGGTAGCCGCCCTCCCGCAGTCGGGCGAACACGTTGGGCTCGTGGGGCGCGAGGAGGTGGTCGAGCGTCCGGTGGCCGGCGACGTGCGGGTACCAGCCCGTGAACATCGAGATCCGGCTCTGCGAACAGACGCTGTGCTGGGCGTATGCCTGGTCGAAGCGCACGCCGTCGGTGGCCAGCGCGTCGATGGCCGGCGTCTGGACCACCTCGTTCCCGAACGCGCCCACCGCGTCGGCCCGCAACTGGTCGGGCATGAACAGGAGCAGGTTCGGGCGGGTCACCGGGACTCGAGCGCGGCCTTCATCCCCTCGAGCGTGGCGCGCATGCCCGTGTGGTTCGTGCGCCCGCGCCACCGGCCGGCCAGCGCCCAGTAGATGCGCAGCGGCAGTGACGACTCGAGGCGGAAGAACTCGGTGACCTCGGTGCCGCCGTCGACGGCGCGGAGCCGGTAGCCCCAGTTGTTGATCGGCCGGCCGCCGGTGCCGACGGCCCAGGCGAACTCGTCGGGCTCCTGGCACGTCGTGACCCAGCAGTCGGCCCAGTACGTCGGCCCCCGGCCGTTGCGCTTCACGTGGCCCCGGAACGTGGCACCCGGCGCCGGCCCGGTGCTCTCGCCCGTCCACTCGGCCTCGAAGGTCTCGGGGCTGAACTCGCCGATGCGGGTCACGTCGCTGACGAGCGACCACACCTCGTCGACGGGGGCGGCGATGACGATGGACTCGGAGCCCTGCATGGCCGAACCGTAGGTCACCGCAGCTTGGGCCCGGCGGACAGATCGGCGCGGTCGGCGACCCGGCGCCCCGTGTACCACCCCTCGGGATCGGAGACCGTCGTCCGGTGCGCCCGCAGGCGTGGGAATTCGCGACGGACCGCGGCCTCGACCTCGGCGTCGCGCTGCGCGAACAGCGGGACGAGCGCACCACCCGACTCGGCGTCCGCCGCCGCCACGACCCGGGCCGACTCGTCCCGCAGCCGCTCGCCGATCCGTTGGGCGTACGCGAGGAGGAAGGCGCGCCGGAACGAACGGGTGCGGTTGGCCCCGTCGGCGTGGGTCCGGGTGCCGGCCCGCTGCATCGCCGCGGTCGCCTGCACGAGCAGGGATGTGAAGAGCTCCTCGACGACGGTGAGCTCGACGTCCTCGGCGAACACGGTGGCCTCGCGTTCCGGAGCGCCCGACCAGATCACCCGGCCGCCGTTGGCGCCGGCGACGGCGGCGAGCAACTGCACCTTGGCGCTGGCGTAGGGCTGGTCGACGACCAGGCGACGAACCCCGACCGTCGGTCCGGCCGCTCGGCCACCCCCGGCGGCGGCGACCCGCGCCCGGTCGACCCGGTGGCGGGCCATCAGCTCCTGGGCCTTGGCCGTGAAGGCTTCGGCCTCCTCGGCGAACGTCGTCGACTCGGCCTTCGCGAGCAGGGCGCGGATGCGGCCGAGCATCGCATCGTCGACGTCGGTGGTGGCGGAGGCGTCCATGGGTCCGTTGTACTCGCGCCCACCGACAGCGGGTCTGCTGGCCGACTTCTTGCGTCGACTACGCGCTCGTCTGACCCGCGAGTTACCCTCCGGTAAGAAGCAATGGGAACACAACGGACCAGGTTCGCCGTCGCTGCGTCGGCCATCGCTCTGCTCGGAGTGATCGGCTTCGCCGCGCCCCACGCGGCGAGTGAACAGCAAGAGGTTGCCGCGATCGAGCGGAGCGCGTACTTCACGCGCCCGGCGTCGAGCGCGCTGCCACCCGTGCTCCTCGACGGCTTCCCGCCGTCGACCGCCTGCCTCGTCGCCGGTCTCGCCGGTGCGCCCGAGCTGTGCGGCGAGCAGGTGCAACAGGTCGCCGACGCCCTCGGGCTCGGCGACGGACTGCCCGTCCCGGAGACGCCCGACGCCGAGGTCGTCCAACCGGTGCAGCCGGGCACCCTCCCTGTGGGCATGAGTGGCGGCCAGGAGCGGTACACGTCGCTGCTGCGCTTCGAGCTCCCGACCCTCGCCGAGGGCGAGCGCCTCACCTCCTTCGAGCTGCGCATGCGGCCCTCGGGCGTGGGTTACGCCGCCGAGTCTCCGGCCTTCCGGGCCGCGGTGCTCGCCGCGATCTCCCAGATCTCCGACCAGGACCCCGCCGCCTTCGTCGACGTGCTCGCCGACGTGGTGGCCGGGGACACCGCCCTCGTCGCCGAGACCGTGACCGGCATCGAGGCCTGCCCCGCCATCGAGACGTGGGACGGCGGCGACGCGCAGAACGCCGGGCTCGAGGGCACCCGCGTCCCCGACGTCGACTGCCTGATCGGCACGGCGGGCGCGTACGACGCCGCCACCGACACGTGGGTCTTCGACCTGACGTTCGCCGCCCAGGCCTGGACCACGGGCGGCGCCACCGGCACCACGCTGGCCAACGAGGGCATCCTGCTCCGGCCGCTCGGCGCCGAGAACCTCGCGTACGGCGACCCCGACCTGTCGACCAACTGGCTGGTCTCCCTCGCCGACGAGGAAGCGTCCGAGGACCTGCGACCGCGCATCCGCTACACGGTCGAGACCGAGGTCGCGGCCCCCGCCCCGGCGCCCACGCCGTCGACGCCGGTCGCGCCCTCGTCGCCCGGCACCGTCGTCGCGTCGCCCGCGCCGGTCGTGACGCCCGCCCGCCCCGCCACCCCGGCCGCCCCGAGCGGCGGGACCGAGACGGTCACCGTCGTCCCCGGCCTCGTCGCCCGCTACGTCGAGCCCGTGTCGTCGTCCGGCGCGGCCCGCAACCCCTGGTGGTTGCTGCTGATCGTGCCGCTCGGCCTGGTCGGCGCCTGGTCGCTGGGCGAATCCGTGCTCGCCACGCCGACCACCACCACGACGCCCGGCGGCGCCCTCGACCGCCTCGCCCGTCGAGCCGACAACCCCGCAGGAGACCGAACGTGACCTCCCGTCCCGTCCGCATCGCCGTCCTCGCCGTCGCCGCGTTCGTCGCCGCCGCCTGTGGCCAGAAGCCCGGCGTGCACGACGAGTCCGCGAGCGCGTTGCCCGAGATCATCATCGAGACCGGTTCCGGCGGCGGGGTCGTCTCCGGCGGTTCGACGTCGGGCGGCTCCGGCGGCACGGCCACCGGCGGCTCCTCGTCGGGCGGCGGGACCACCGGCGGTTCCTCGACCGGCGGCGGCACAACCGGCGGCGGCGCCACGGGTGGCTCCTCCACCGGTGGTGGCGGCAGCTCCTCCGACGGCGACGGCGCGACCGGCGGTGGCGGGGGTGGCGGCAGTGCGTCGATCTCCGGCTCCGACCGCACCGGCGTCGCCGACGACACCATCACCGTCGCGGTCCACGCCCCGGTCACCGGCGCGGCACCGCTGCCCGCCACGGCCTTCGAGCAGGCGCGCGACCTCTACTGGCGCTACGTCACCGAGATCCAGGGCGGCACCGTGCTCGGCCGCTCCAGCGTCGACGTGAAGTTCAAGGACGACAAGTACACGCCCAACACGGCCATCCAGGCGTGCCGCGAGCTCGCGTCGTCGTCGTTCCTGCTCATGGGCGGTGGCGGCACCGACCAGATCCAGGCGTGCGGCCAGTTCGCCGAGCAGGCCGGCGTGCCCTACCTCTCCGCCGGCGTCACCGAGGCCGGCCTGCGGGGGCTGAACAACTACTTCGCCGCCTCCATGTCCTACAAGCAGCAGGGTCCGCTGCTCGCCGCCTACGTCAAGCAGAACTTCCCGGGGGCCAAGGTCGGCGCCATCGTCACCGACACCCCGAACTTCGACGACGCGGTCGCGGGCTGGGAGGACGGCGTCGCCCGCCAGGGCCTCGACTACTTCAAGACGCTGCGCCACCCCAAGGGCAACAGCTCCTGGATCACGAGCTTCGCCAGCGACATGGCCGGCGCGGGCGTCGACGTGCTGTTCATGCTCACCGCGCCGACCGACTACATCCAGTTCGCCCAGCAGTCGGCCGCCCAGGGCTACGAGCCCCAGTTCGTCGGCGTCGGCATCTCGATGGGGCTCAACGCGCTGTTCAGCGCGGGCTGTCCCGACATCGACGGCGGCATCTTCTTCTCGCCGTTCCCCGGCCTCGACCACGCCCGCCAGAACATCCCCGAGTTCATCAGCGCCGGTGAGCAGCTCGGCGTCGCCACCGACGACATCGCCCTGGCGCTGTGGGGGCAGATGGAGATCCTCCACGAGCTCATGAAGCGGTACGAGTCGACCTACGGCAGCACGGACCTCACCCGCGAGGACTTCGCCACGATGCTCGGCTCCCAGCAGGGCATCCAGACGAGCACGTTCCCGCAGCTGTCGTACTCACCCGACGACCACTTCGGCGCCAGCCAGGTGCACGTCCTGCAGGCCGACTGCAGCATCGGCGAGCACCGCACCCTGGCCGCCTTCGCCTCCGGGTTCTAGGCGTCGTGGACTCGATCATCGAGGTCCTGGTCTTCGGACTCCAGCGCGGCGCGGTGTTCAGCCTCGTCGGGCTGGGCCTCGCGCTCGTCTACAAGGCGACGAAGGTCCTCAACTTCGCGCAGGGCGAGCTCGGCACGATCCCGGCGTTCGTCGCCTACCTCGTGATGACCGGGTTCTCCTTCGGCGACGACGCCACGACGAACCGGGCGCTGCTCGTACCCGGGACGGTCGCCGCCATCGCGGTCGGTGCGGCCCTCGGCGTCGTCCTCTACCTCGTCGTGATCGAGAAGCTCGGCTCGGCGTCCGCCGCCACGACGCTCGTGGCCACGGCGGGCGTCGCCCTGCTCGCCACGTCGGTCGAGCTGAACGTGTTCGAGGCCAAGGTCCGGCGCTTCCCGCGACCGGTGAACGGCGGCTTCCGGATGCCGGGGACCGACGTCATCGTCGAGTACCACACGCTCGTCATCCTCGCCGTGCTCGCGATCGTGGCCGGGGCGCTCGCCCTGTTCTTCCGCAGCCCGCAGGGCGTCGCGCTGCTCGCCACGGCGCAGGACCCCTACGCCGCCGAACTGCAGGGCGTCCCGGTGCGCCGGATGCGGGCCCTCGCGTGGGGTGCCGCGGGTGCCCTCGCCGGCGTCGCGGGCGTGCTCGGCGCCGGCGTGTTCGAGAACGTCCGCCCCGGGCTGATGACGTCCGACTTCCTCGTCCCCGCCTTCACCGGCGTCGTGCTCGGCGGCATCACGTCGATGGTCGGCGCCGTCCTCGGCGGCTTCGTGCTCGGCATCGTGAGCCAGGCCGCCATCGAGCTGGTCACGACCTTCGAGCTCGACATCCCCGGCCCGCCCCAGCTGGCCGTGCTCGTGGTCCTCCTCGCCGTGCTGCTGGTCCGGCCCCGAGGACTGTTGGGGTCGGCGGCATGATGGCGCGCCGCGCCGCCGCGGGCGTCGGGATCGCGTTCCTCGTGCTCGTCGTCAACGTCGTCTCCGACATCTACACGAACATCGTCTCCCGGGCGGCCGTGTACGGGATCGTCGCCCTCTCGATGAACGTGATCGTCGGCTACACCGGCCAGGTCTCGCTCGGCCACGCCGCCTTCCTCGGCGTCGGGGCCTTCGGGGCGGGCTTCACGCTCACCGAGCTCGGCATGCCCTACGGGGCCGCCCTGTTCGTGGCCGCGCTGACCGGCGCGGTCGCGGCCCTGGTCCTCGGCGCGGTCGCCCTCCGCGTGACCGGCCTCTACCTCGCCCTCGTCACGATCACCTACGGCCTCTTCGCCCAGGAGACGCTCTTCAACATCCGCGCCCTCACCGGCGGCGGCGCGGGGCTGACCGCCGCCCGGCCGTCGCTGTTCCAGACCGACCACCGCTACGCCGGGTTCTGCATCGCCGTCCTCGGGTTGGCGCTGCTGTTCGACCGCCGGCTCGTGGCGTCGCGGGCCGGTCGGGCCATCCAGGCGCTGCGCGACGACGAACGGGTCGCCGCGTCCTGGGGCATCGACGTCACCGGCTACAAGCTGGCCGCCTTCGTGACGTCGGGCGTGCTGGCCGGCATCGCCGGCGCCCTGTTCGCCTCGACCGAGCAGATCGTCTCGAAGGAGGACTTCGGCCTGACCCTGTCGATCACGTTCCTGCTGATGACCGTGGTCGGCGGCGTCGGCAACCGCTGGGGCGTCGTCGCCGGCGGCGTGCTCTTCGCCACGCTGCCCACCCTGCTCGACCGGGCCCACGACAACTGGCACGTCTTCCCGTTCACCGCGATCGGGGCGACCTGGGAGCCCGCCATCGGCGCCCTGCTCCTGCTCCTCACGCTCACCGCCTTCCCCGGCGGGCTGGCCCAGCAGGCCGCGTTCGTGCTCGAGAAGCTCGGCGTCCGCGAGGCCGCCGAGCACGAGGACCACACGGGGGGAGGTGGCATCGGTGCCCGTCCTTGAGACCCGCGGCGTGGCGATCCGCTTCGGCGGCGTCCGCGCCCTCGCCGACGTCGACCTGAAGGTGGACGAGGGCGAGATCGTCGGCATCCTCGGCCCCAACGGCGCCGGGAAGACGACGCTGTTCAACTGCATCTCCGGCTTCTACACACCCGACTCGGGCCGCATCCGGCTCTTCGACGTCGACGTCACCGACGAGAAGCCCGAGGAGCGGGCCCGGCGCGGGCTGGGCCGCACGTTCCAGCAGGTCGGCCTCGTGCGCAGCTTCACGGTGCTCGAGAACCTCGTCGTCGCCCAGCACCGCCACGTCCCCTACCGCGACGTCGCCGGCGTCCTCGGGACGCCCGGCGCCCGCCGGGGGGAGCGGGGCCTGCGCGACCGGGCGCGCCTGCTGCTCGACTACCTCGACCTCGGCGCCGTCGCCGACCGCCCCATCAACGGGCTGCCCTACGGCACGCTCAAGATGGTCGAGGTCGCCGCGGTGCTCGCCACCGACCCGCGCCTGTTGATCCTCGACGAGCCGCTCGCCGGCGCGAGCCCCGAGGAGGGTGCGATCTTCTGCGACCGGCTCGCCCAGTGGCGCCGCGACCTCGGGCTCTCGATCGTCATGATCGAGCACCACGTCCCGCTCGTGCTCGGCACCAGCGACTACGTCTACGTCCTCAACTTCGGCGAACTGCTCGCCGAGGGCCTGCCCGACCAGGTGCGCGACAACCCCGACGTCGCCAAGGCCTACATGGGCGAGGGGGCGACGTCCCTTGTCTGACGCCACCATCGACCCCACCGTCGATCTCGCAGCCGAACCCGCCTCCGGCCCGGCCGTCCGGGTCGACGGACTGCGGACCGGCTACGGCTCGCTGCCCGTCCTGCACGGACTCTCGTTCGAGATCGAGCGCGGCTCGGTCGCCGTGATGCTCGGCCTCAACGGCGCCGGCAAGTCGACGACGGTCAAGGCCCTCTGCGGCGCCGTCCCCGTCTGGGAAGGCTCGGTCCACTACGAGGGGCGCGACATCACGTCGTGGAGCGTGGCCCAGAGCGTCGCCGCCGGCATCGTCATGGTGCCCGAGGGCCGGCGGGTCTTCCCCGACCTCAGCGTCGACCGCAACCTCCAGGTCGGCGCGTGGTCGCAGCGCAGCCGGCCCGACTGGGTGGCCGAGCAGCGCCAGCGGGTCTTCGACTACCTGCCCCGCCTGAGCGAGCGACGCGACCAGATGGCCGGGACGTTGTCGGGCGGCGAGCAGCAGATGCTCGCCATCGGCCGCGGCCTCATGGCCGACCCCCGCTTCCTCATCATCGACGAGGCCTCGC
>JBHIXO010000036.1:0-18199 GCA_041984725.1 Acidimicrobiales bacterium
CTTGGCCGCGTTGCGGGTCAGGGTGTTCACGTCCGGGAGGACCTGGCAGGCCTCCTGGTACGGGTCGGAGGTGAGCACGGACGCCGCGATCTTCACGGCGCGGCGCTGCTGCTCGGCGCTGAGCGTCTTGAGCTTGGCGCCCGACACGACCACGGCGGCGGCGGCGCCGTCGCAGTTGGCCGAGCACATCGGCCGCGTGTTCGGGTAGGCGATCATCATGTCGCCCATGACCTGCTCGAGGGTCATCTCCTTGGTGTACGCCGCGAGCGGGTTCAGCGTGGAGTGCTTGTGGTTCTTCACGCTGATCTTGGCGAAGAGCTCGAAGGGCGTCCCGCTGTAGGAGTGCTCGTAGAGGTACTCCATGCCGACCTGGGCGAACGTGCCCGGCATGTTGGCGGTGCCGATGCGGCCGTCCATGCCGGCCACGGCGCCGTAGCGGCCCGAGGGCTGCCAGTGGTGGCCGTCCTTCTTGCCCCCGCCGCCACCGGCGCCGAGGAGACCGGCACCGGCCAGCTTCTCGACACCGACCGCGAGGCCCATGTCGCACTCGCCGGCCTTGACCGCCATCATCGCCGTGCGCAGCGCGGTGGCGCCGGTGGCGCACGCGTTCTGCACGTTGAAGACGGGGATGCCGGTCTGGCCGATCTGCTTCTGCAGCTGCTGGCCGAAGGTCTGGCCCACGAGGTTGCCGTAGGCGAGGATGCCCATGTCGCCCATGGTCACGCCGGCGTCGGCGAGGGCGGCCATGGCGGCTTCGGCACCGAGGTCGACCACGTCGAGGTCCGGGTGCTTCCCGAACTTCGTCATGGTGATGCCGAGGATGTAGACGTCGTCAGTACTCATCGATTGGTTCTCCTGTCACTCGGCGGGCTCGTAGCCGAAGCCGACGGCTTCGACGCCGTCGTCGTCGGTGCCCAGGCTGTACGTGGCCAGGCGCACCTTCATGCCCAGCTTCACGTGCTCGTCGTCGGGTTCGACGTTGATGATGTTCGTCCGCACGCTCGTGCCGCCGCAGTCGACGATGCCGGCCACGAAGGGCACGGGCACGCCGGGCGACGCGAAGGCGACGATGGTGAAGGACTTGAGGACGCCCTCGGTGTCGACCCGCGCCGTCGTGAAGTCGGTGCCGAAGCACGACGCGCATGCGTTGCGCCGGTCGAAGTAGCGCGCACCACAGTTGGTGCACTCGTTCGCCACGAGGTGGGGGTCGTCACCGAGGACCAGGTAGTCCACCAGTGGGATCTGCGTTGCTGTTGCCAACTCGGCTCCTGGGGTTCGAGGAAGGAGGCTCCGCCGCGGCGTGTCCCCCACCCACGACGGCGCCCGACACGGACGTCGGGCTGCGGCGATCGTAGGCGCTGGGTCGACCGCGGGTCAGATGCTCAGATCTCGGCCACGATCGGCGCGGTGTAGACGCCGGACAGGGCGGCGCCCGACTCGCTCGTGATGTCGACCTCGAGGCAGACCCGGTCGTCGTCGACGTGCAGCAGCGTGGACGTGCCCTCCTGGGACACCGACGTGCTCCCGGCCGCCTCGCCCTGCATGTTGAGGAACGTGGCGGTGGCGCCGTCGCCGGCCTCGCCGAAGAGCGGGCCGCTCGCGCCCACGGCGAGGGGTTCGATCTCGGCGATGTCGGCGTTGAAGTGGTCGAGGCCCGTGCTCACGAGCAGACCGCCAGGGGGCACGTCCGGCGTGACGAGGGCCCAGCTGGTGTCGTCGTCGATGTCGAAGGTCGCGAGGTAGACGGTCAACGCCCGGCCCTCGGCTCGACGCAGGGCCACGGCATCGACGATCTCGACCGCTTCGGGGGCACCGTCGCCGTCGGCCCGGAGCTCGACCTCGAACGGGACGCCGTCCGGGCACTCGTCCGGGAGGGTCGCGGCCTCGTCGCCGGCATCGTCGTCCTCGGCACCGGCGTCCGCGTCGGTGGTGGCCCCGTCGTCCTGGGTCGCGTCGTCCCCGGCGCCGTCGGCCGCGGCATCGTCGTCGTCACCGCACCCGGCGAGCAGGGCCAGGGCGGCCACCAACACGGTCATTCGTCGCACCATGCGCGAGAACGTAACGGCGCACACCCGCGCGACCGGTGACCGTGCTGTCCATCGGGCGGTCGGTTCGTCGGGTCTCAGCCGACGGCGGTGGCGACGGCGTCGAGGAGGTGGTCGAGGTCGTCGTCGGGGATGCTGAGCGGCGGGCAGACGGCGAGCACCTCGCCGATCGGGCGGACGACGGCGCCGGCGGCGAGGACGGCGTCGCGCAGCGGGAGCGCGGCGCGGCCGGTGTCGAGGGCCCAGATGGCGCCGACGCCCCGGTGGGCCCGAGACGAGCCGTCGGCCACGAGGGACCCGAACGCGGCGTCGACCCGCTCGCCGATGCGGGTGGCCCGCTCGACGAGGCCCTCCTCGTCGATGATCGCCAGGTTGGCGACCGCGGCGGCGCACGCCGCGGGATGGCCCGAGTACGTGTAGCCGGTGCGGAGCATGGCGTCGCCGTCGGGGCCGGGCCGGCCGAGGTCGTCGGCGACCGCCGCCGACACCACCACACCCGACAACGGCTGGTAGCCGGACGTGACCCCCTTGGCGAAGGTGAACAGGTCGGGCCGGACCCCGTAGTGGGTGGCACCGAACCACGAACCCAACCGGCCGAAGCCGCAGATGACCTCGTCGAGCACGAGCAACGCGCCGTGGGTGTCGCACAGCCGGCGCAGGCCGGCGAGATAGCCGTCGGCCGGCGGGTGCACGCCACCGGCGCCCTGCACCGGCTCGGCGATCACGGCCGCGATCCGCTCGCCGTGCTCGGCGAAGACCCGGGCCGCGTCCTCGACGTCGTCGGGGTCGATCTGCACGACGTGGGGCACGAGGTCGCCCCAGCCGACCCGGTTGGGCGCGATGCCCTGCACGCTGGTGCCGCCGAGGTTGGTGCCGTGGTAGCCCCGGCCCCGGGTGAGCACGATCTGACGGTCGACGTCGCCACGCCGCTGGTGCGCGCCCCGGGCGAGCTTGAGTGCGGTGTCGACGGCCTCGGAGCCGGAGCAGCCGAGGAACACCCGGCCGTCGGGCAGCGGCGAGCGGGCCCGGATCGCCTCGGCTGCGGCGACCGCGACCGGGTTCGTGAACGGCTCGAAGGTGTTGTAGCAGTCGAGCTCGCCGAGCTGGTCCGCGACGGCCTCGACGATCTCGCGCCGGCCGTGCCCGACCTGGCAGTTCCACAGGTTGGCGATGCCGTCCACGTACCGCCGGCCGTCGGCGTCCCACAGGGTCGCCCCCTCCGCCCGCACGATCCGGACGAAGTCGGCCTCGGCCCGGGTCGGGGCGGCGAAGGGGTGCAGGAAGGCGTCGTGCACCGGCTACTCGAGCGTGGCGTAGTTGGTGGAGCGGTCGTCGGCGCTGGTGCCCCGGACCCGGTCGGCGCACCGGGCGAGCGCGTCGAGGTAGTCGTCGATGACGCCGGCGTTGGAGTTCGACACGGTCGAGTGCAACGAGTCGGGCGGGCCCTGGCGGTCGTGGAACCACCCCTCCTCGGCGAGCGCGTCGCCGAGCGCGAAGACGTCCAGCGGCTGCGAGCTGTCGGGGTCGGACGCCATGGCGACGAGGTGGTAGGTCGGGTCGCCGAGCACGCGGACGCCGTCGATCGCCGCGATGCCGGCGCGCATCCGGTCGGCGTTGGCCAGCATCGTCCGCGTCAGCTCGACGTAGCCGTCGACGCCGAGGTGCTGCATGACCGCCCAGGCGGCGGCCATCGGGAGCCCCGACCGCGTGCCCTGGAGGTTGGGGGACGCGTAGAAGCCGCCGAGCCAGTCGTCGAAGACGAACGTCTGGTGGCGGCGGAGCTCCTTCGTGCGGTGCAGGATCACCGACACGCCCTTCGGCGCGTAGCCCAGCTTGTGGATGTCGGCGGAGATCGAGCTGACGCCCTCGACCCGGAAGTCCCAGGGCGAGACCTCGCGGTCGCCGACCCGCTCGACGAAGGGCAGCACGAAGCCGCCCATGCAGGCGTCGACGTGGCAGTTGGCGCCGGCGTCGGCCGCGAGGGCGGCGATCTCCGGGATCGGGTCCATGACGCCCTGGGGGTACTGCGGCGCCGAGCCGACGACCAGGACCGTGCGTTCGCCGACCGCCGCGGCCATGGCGTCGACGTCGGCGGTCCAGTCGTCCCTCACCGGCACCTTGTGCACCCGGATCCCGAAGAGGTGGGCGGCCTTGTGGAACGCGGCGTGGGCGCTCTCGGCGAGGACCATCTCCGGCTCGGTGATCCCGCGCTCGGTGCGACCCCGCTCGCGGGCGGCCTTGACGCCGCACAGGATCGACTCGGTGCCCCCGCTGGTCAGGAAGCCCGCAGCCGTGTCGGGGCCGTTGAGCAGCGACGCGGTCCACCCGACGACCTCGGACTGGATCTCGCCGAGGGACGGGAAGGCCCGGGTGTTCAGCGCGTTCTCGTGGAGGAACAGGCGGGCGGCCTGCTCGGCGACCTCGTGCACGCCGGGCCCGCCGTCGTAGATCATCCCGAACGCCCGTCCGTCCTGCCAGCGCACGTCGCGGTCGCGCTTGGCCTCGAGGTCGGCGATGACCTCGTCGACGGGTCGACCGGACTCGGACAGCGGCGTCGGACTCATGGCGGGCGACCGTAGCCCGGACGCGGCGAGGCCGGCCCCGGCGGGTTCCGGGGCCGGCCTCGTCAGGACGTGCTCGTGGGGGTGTCGGCTAGAAGCAGCCGAGCAGACCCTCCATGATGTCCGGCGGCAGGTCGTCGCCCGCGGACTCCTCGTCGATGATGGTCTGGGCGAAGAAGTCGGCGAGGGCGTCCTCGTCGAGGTTGTCCTCGACGCAGTCTCGGACCTCGTCGGGGATGTCGTCGCCGGCCTGGGAGATGATGAGCTCGGTCAGCGAGATGTCGCAGTCGCCGAACGACGAGGCCAGCTCCTCGGCCTCCTCCTCACCGAGGTCGAGTCCGAGCTCGGAGACGTCCTCGCTGTCGGCGATGTCCTCCGGCGTCACGCCGGCGTCCTCGAGGGCGCTGGGACCGCCGACGGCGTCGATGAACTCGGCGGCGAGGCAGTCGACCTGCTCGCCCTCGAGCGGGAGGTCCTCCTCGGAGCTGAGCTGCGCGGCGAGGGCCTCGGAGTACTCGTTCGACTCGGCACTGGAGCCGCCGCCGTCGTCGTCGTCGCCGCAGGCGGCGAACAGCAGGGTGCCGGCTGCGAGCGCGGCCAGGAATCGTTTCGTCGTCACTTCGTGGTACCTCGTGTCTCGGGGGCACAGGGGGATCCGCACCGTGATCCGGCGCGGACCCGGAAACCCTACGACGCGACCACCGAGCGCGCGCGCATCGTGCGCTCAGCCCCCGGCGACGCGCACGATGAGCGCGAGACCCGACACCACGAGCACGGCGAGCACCGCGCGCTCGAACCCGCGACCACCGAGGCGCTCGCGCAGACGCCGACCGACGGGGATCATCGCCAGCGCGGGGACGAAGGCCGCCGCGGCGACGGCGGAGCGTTCGGCGGTGAACTCCCCGGCGGCGGCGAGGATGAGGAGCTGGGTCGCCCCCGACACGCCGAAGACCGCGGTGAGTCCGAACACGTAGGCGCTCGGCCGGAGCCGGTAACCGTGGAGCCAGGACGCGACGACGGGGCCGGACACGCCGACGGCGCCCTGCATGACGCCGGCCGCGGTCCCCACGACGGGCGCGAACCGGGTCGCGGTCTCGGGTCGCCACCGGAACTCCGGCGCCCGGACCGCGTTGACGACGTACACGCCGATGGTGGCGGCGAGCACGACGAGCAGTGGTTCCTCGGGGACCGACACGAGCAGCCAGGTGCCGAGGACCGCGCCGCCGAGGCTGGTGACGACGAGGACCCCGAGGTCGCGGGTCTCGTGCCGCGCGTCCCTCGCCTGCCAGCACAGCAGGAAGTTCATCGTGACGTTGGAGACCGACACGATCACGACCGCGTCGTCGATGCCGATGGCGAGGGTCGCGAGCGGGACCGCGAGGAGCGGATAGCCCATGCCGGTCACGGCCTTCACGAACGCCCCGACCAGCGAGGCGCCGAGCACGAGGGCGATCTCGGCGCCGGACACGGCCGACCACGGTGGCACACGACCGCGTCGGTACCGTCACCCGGATGGGCGGCGCCGCACGACCGGACTCCTCGGCGGGCGGCCGTCCCGACTGGCGGAGCGAGCGGCTCCGCAACGGTGGGTTCGACCGGGTGCCGGTGGCCGGCGCCGACGGTGGCCTGTGGCTGGCCGGCAAGCACTTCGTCGGCCCCGACCCCGAGCAGGCCCTCGACCGCACCGGCGCCGCCGTGCTCGTCTGCCTGAACGAGGCCCACGAACTCGGCGACCGCTACCCCGACTACGTCGCCTGGCTGCGTTCGGCGGGCCCACGCGCCCGGTGGAACCCGGTCCCCGACCTCGGCGCACCTGCCGTCGAACTCGCCACCGCGTGGGCGACCGCCGTGTCCGCCGACCTCGACGCCGGCCGCTCGGTGCTCGTGCACTGCGGCGCGGGCATGGGCCGGGCGGGCACGCTCGCCGCCGCGGTCCTGATCGTGCGGGGGCTCACGGTCGACGAGGCGGTCGCGGTCGTCGCCGCCGCCCGTCCCGGCGCCGGTCCGGAGGCCGGGGCGCAGTCGGACCTGCTCGCCCGGATCGCCGAAGGGTCGTCACGCCCCTCGTGACGCACCGGCGAGCGTGCCGGACAGCAGCCGCTCGAACACGACCCGGCGGTCGAACTGCATCGCGTGGGCGCGGGCCTTGTCGGCGAGGATGCGCCGCTCGTCCGGGTCCAGGCCGAGCACGACCTCGTCGAGGGCTCGGGCCAGGACGCGTGGGGAGTCGGCGGGCACCACGACGCCCGCGTCGCCGACCGCCTCGGGGATGCCGCCCGTCGACGTCGTGACGACGGGCCCGCCGCCGGCGAGCATGCACTCGACCAGGGCGATGCCGAACGTCTCGACGAACTCCGGGCGGGGCCGGCTCGGCAGCGCGAAGGCGGCGCAGCCCGCCATCAGCCGCACCTTCTCGGCGTCGCCGACGTCGTCGAGGAACACGATCGTGCCGTCGTCGTGCACGGGCTCGGCGGCGAGGGCCCGCAGCGCGGCCGCCTCCGGACCCGTGCCCGCGATCACCAGGGGGACGACGTGGCGCAGCGCCGCCGACCGGTACGCCCGGATCAGGTCGTCGACGCCCTTGGCCGGGGCCAGGCGACTGAGGAACAGCACGTAGTCGCCGCGGGTCAGCCCCCGCCGGGCGAGGGTGCGGTCGACGTCGGCGGCGTCGACGTCGACGAAGGTCGCGGCGTCGACCGCCGGGTAGCTGATGCCGATCCGGTCGGTGCACGCCGCGGCGAAGCCGGTCCCGAGCGCGGCGTCGACCTCGCGGGCCGCGTCGACGATGAGCGTGCGCGTGTACTCGGACACGGCGACGCAGCGGTCGTTGGCCAGGTACGTGCCGAACACCGCCGCTGCGGCGCCCAGGTCGCCGCGGCCCAGGCAGTTCCGGACGACGTTCGTGACGTCGGACCCCACGGCCTCGGCGATCGTGGTGACCCGCACCGGGAGCCCGGTGGCGTGGGCGATCCGCAGCGCCTCGACGACGGCGGTCGTGTGGGGCGTGAGGTAGAGCGAGATGCACACGGTCGGCACCCCGTCGGTGAACAGCTCCACGAGCCGGCCGACCAGACCGGCGAGGTAGCGGCCGTCGGGGACCTTGTAGTCGCCGACCGGTTCCGGACGCTCGACGACGATCCCGGGCGAGTAGGGCAGGACCTGGTCCCGGGGCTTGAGCGGCAGCCCGGCGGCCTCGAGCGCGGCCATCGGCCACGTGACGATGCGGACCTCGTCGAAGCCAGCCTCGATGGCCGACTCGGCCAGGTTGCGGGCCTCGCCCGAGTGGCCGCAGATGACCGGGTCGGCGCGGACGACGACGACGAAGCGGGAGGTCGGCGAGCTCATGGCTCCTCCTCGGCGGGGTGCAGGGGGACGGCGGTGGTGGCGCGGGACGGCGGGCGCGACGACCGCGCCCACTCCCCCGGTCGGTCGGCGAGGTCGAGCGTGAGGACGCCACCGCTCCGCACCTCGTCACCGCGGAGGTGGGACCGCGAGAGGGGCCGGCCGTCGAGCCGCGCGCCGACGACGTACTGCGGGCCGGCATCGCCCTCGCGCGAGCGGAAGCCGTTCGTCTCGACGCGGAACTCGCCGCCGGCGACGCGGAGCGCGGTGGCCGGGAACGCGGGCGGGTGGACGAGGAAGGTGTCCTGGCCGGCGACCGGGAACACGCCGACCGAGGCCCAGACGTACCAGGAGCTCAGGCCGCCGGAGTCGTCGTTGCCGGGGAGTCCGCCGCGCCCCGGGCCGAACATCTGCCGGACCGCGGCGTCGACCACCTCGGCCGCCCGGTCGGGGCGTCCCGCGTAGTGGTACGCCCAGGGCACCTCCATGTCGGGCTCGTTGTTGAGCCCCTCGAAGCGGTGCAGGGCGTACCCGGCGGCCAGCTCGTCGGGATCGGGGGCCTCGCCCACCTGCTTCACCGCGTCGGCGCCCCGACCGAAGAAGGCGTCGAGCAGGGCCACGAACCGCTCCTCCCCGCCGGCGAGTTCGATGCGGGCCGCCATGTCGTGCAGGAGCCGGAACGAGTAGTTCCACCGGCCGCCCTCGTAGAACGTCGAATCGACGAGGAGCCCGGTCGTCGGGTCGAAGGCGGCGTCCCAGCCCGCGGCGAGCACGTCGAGCCGGTCCGCGAGGGTGTGGTCCTCGATGCGCCGGGCGATCTGCGCGGTGCAGTGGTACCCGTAGGCGACGTCCAACGTGTGGGTGACGGGGTGGGCGATGCCGCGCTCGAGGTAGTCCTCGCCGTAGGTGCGGCGCAGGTCGGCGTGCATGTGCAGCACCGCGTGCTCCCAGTCGATCCCCGTCAGCCCGGCCGCGGCGGCGTCGGCGAGCGCGGTGTGGGCCAGCGCGCTCGCCTGGCGGAAGAAGCGATCGGCACCACGCGCCATGCGGTACCCGATCGGGAGGTTCCCCTCCTCCTCGGCCACCCGCAGGAGCGCGATCAGCAGGTCGCGGGCCCGCTCCGGGTACACGGTGAGCAGCAGGGGCAGCTGGGCCTTGTACAGGTCCCACATCGTGCAGACGTCGAACACGAACGGTCCGTCCTGGCGCCAGAACGGGCTCTCGTCGGGCGCGAAGCAGGGCTTGATCGTGGCGTGGTAGAGCGCGGTCGCGAGGATGGCGCGCTGGCGGTCGTCGCCGCCCTCGACCTCGACCGCGCCGAGGTGGTGACGCCAGTCCTCCTCGGTGGCCCGCCGGCGGTCGGCGTGGGACCGCCGGCCGGGTCCGCAGTCGCGCGAGAGGTTGGCCGCCGCCTGCTCGGTGCCCCGGAGCGAGAAGCCGAGACGGAGCTCGACGGTCCGGCTCTCGGTCGTCGGACCGATGAACAGCAGGCCGAACGGTCGGATGGTCGTCTCGCGGATCGACTCGAAGTCGAGACGCGAACCGCCGGGCATCAGCCGCCGGTCGTACCAGAGCATCTGGCGCCACTCGGGCGCGTCGAGCTCGAGGTGGACGGCCAGCGGGACACCCTCGACGCGGACCTCGGCGTGGGCCGCGCCGTGGCCCAGCGCGGCGATGGCCACGTCGGTCGGAACGGTCCGGCCGTGCTCGATTCCCAGGCCGCCCTGCGACAGGTCGACCACGATGCGGGCCGCCCGGTGCCGCGGGAAGGTGTAGCGGTGGACCGCGCTCTTGGGGCCGACGGTGAGCTCGAGGTCGATGCCGTTGTCGAGCCGGGCGCGGTACCAACCGGGTCCGGCCTCCTCGTCGAGGAGCCCCCACGCCCGGTCGACCTCGTCGAGCGGATCGAGCATCGGGGTGACCCGAACGTAGTTGTAGTACTTGCGGATCGCGCCGGTGCCCGACTGCTGGAAGTGGGTGATGCCCGAGGTCTCGTAGCGGTCGTGACGGCGGGGCGGGAGCCCCTCGGTGCTCTTGTCGTACAGCCCGTAGCCCGTCGGGTACGAGCCGGAGTACGGACAGGCCGACACCATCCCGAACGGCGCGCACGCCCCGGGGTGGGTGTTGCCGACCGCGGGCTTGGGCCACCACCACGTGGCGGCCAGGCCCGTCGGCTGGGACAGGTCCGTGCACTCGGTCCCGATGAAGGGATCGACGAGGCCCGGGTCCACGTCCGGGACGGTACGGAGGCCTCGTCACGGGGGTGTTTCCCACCGGTGAACCTCCGCTGTCCGGCAGATCGGTGGTAGCCCTGGACTCATGCCTCTCGACGACGAACTCATCAACAAGGTGACGTGGAAGATCCCCAACGCCCTCGCGCTGGTGGGGTCCCGGGCCGGCGACGAGCGCAACGGCATGACGACGAGCTGGATCACGCAGCTGTCGATGGAGCCGGTCCTCGTGGGCGTCGGCGTCGACAACTCGGCCGTGACGCACCGGCTGATCACCGACGGCGGTTCGTTCACGGTCAACCTCTGGAACAGCGAGGAGACCCGGCCGTTCGTGAAGTTCTCCAAGCCGGCGACCTTCGAGGACGGGGCGCTCAACGGACGGGCCGTGCGCGACGGCGTCACCGGGGCGCCGGTCTTCGAGGAGGCGATCGCCTGGTTCGAGTGCGAGGTGCGTCAGTCCCACGACCTCGGCACGCACACGCTCTTCATCGGCGAGGTGGTCGACGCCGGCATCAACGACGACGAGGCCCGGGCGGCCGCGATGTCCGACACCCGCATGAAGTACGGCGGTGTGAAGCGGGGCGGCCACTGACCCACCGCCGGCGCCGCACGGTCGCCGCGCGATCGATCGAAGAGCGTGCGGTGCCGGTCAGTCCATGGGGATCGACCGCTGGGCCGCCCGCATCTTGCGGCGGTCGCCGTAGGCGGCGGCGCCGAGCAGCAGCAGTCCGGCCAGGCCGATGAACGCGAGCGGGCCGCCGCGCTCGCCGACGGCCTCGAGGTCGCCGATCGCCTGCTCGTCGCCGATCGGGGCGACGTCGTCGACGGGCGTCGTCGACGCGGTGCCCGGGGTCGGGCGGGCGACGGCCGTGGTGGACGAGCCCGTCGTGCCGAGAGCGCCGGAGGAGCCCGACGACGAGCCCGACGACGTCCCGCCGG
Organism: Acidimicrobiales bacterium; assembly: GCA_041984725.1. Taxonomy (GTDB): domain Bacteria; phylum Actinomycetota; class Acidimicrobiia; order Acidimicrobiales; family Salinilacustritrichaceae; genus Salinilacustrithrix. The sequence continues at coordinate 11,119 of JBHIXO010000036.1, forward strand.
TCGACGGCGTCGTGGCCGGCGTGGTGGCCGGGGGCGTGCCGGTCGACGGCGACGAACCGCCACCCCCGAGGAACGACGTGAAGGTCAGCTCCTCGGACTGGACCCGGACGCCGCCCAGGTCGACGACGGCGAAGCCGGCGCCGCTCACGGCGCCGAGGACCACGTCGAGCACGGTGACGTACGTCGAGTTGCCGCAGTCGAGGTCGATGAGGAAGTCGGACAGCGCGGAGCGGGAGGGCTGGACGGCGGAGAACACCGGGCCGAGCAGGGTGTCGCGGATCTCGCCGGGTTCCACACCGACGGTCAGCGGGGTGAGCTCGACGCCGTTCGGGATCTCGCGGGTCCGGGGCAGGTCGAGCGCGACGCCGAGCGGCTGCAGCAGCGGGTCGAGCACGCCCGCGAGCGAGTCGCTGACGCCGTCGGGAGCGAGCCGGATCGGGATGCCCGCGACGATCAGGCGGCCGACGTCGAACGTCGTCGCCGACGAGGCCTCGGGCAGCAGCCGGCGGGTCGCCTCCCAGCGGAGGCCCTCGATCGCGACGAGTCCACCGACCAGCTCGAGCCGGCCGATCTCGGAGATCGCCGTGGCGACGTGGCCGTCGGCGGAGCTCGACGCGTTGCTCCGCGCGCCCTCGATCGTGACCAGGCCCGGGAGGCCGAGGGGCGCGATCTCGGCCGACGACGAGGCGGTCGCCGGGCCCGCCGCGGCCGCGGCGACGATGTCGATCAGGCCGTCGAGACCGCCGGTCACGCCGTCGGCGTGGGTCGGGTCCTCGCTGGTGGCCACGACGGGCTCCTGGATGATCGACGGGGGCAGCGTCGAGCTCGGCTCGCCGCCGTCGCACGAGCTCTCGGTCGTCAGGATGTCGCCGAGGAAGCCGAGGTCGACGCTCTTGGCCTCGGCGAGGGCGGCGAGGTTCTGGTGACCGGCGAGCGCCGTCCCGAACCGGATCGTCAGCGCGAGGTTCGCGATCGCGGGGTCGACCTGGACGAGCTCGGCGATCGCCTGGGCCTTGCCCGGAGGCGACGCGGAGGCCTCGACGTCCTGGTCGGGGGCGGCCGTGGCGGGATCGGCCCCGGCGGCGACGAGCGCGAGCGTGAGCAGGACGAGGAGCGCGACACGGGCGCGCGAACGACAGTGGCGGTGCATCGCCGCGCAGCGTGACGCACGAACCTTGGAAGCGCCTTGGAATCTCCGCAGAACGGACGAACAGCCCGGGATGGGCCAGGGGTGAGCCGGGTGGCGCCCCACAGCGACCTCACAGGATCCTCCAAGGTCCGCGCGGTTGGCTGGGGTGCATGACCGACTTCACGCCGCGCGGCGACGGCCGGCGGATCCTCGTGGTCGACGACGACGAGTACATCACCGACCTGCTCGGCACGGCCCTGCGCTTCGTCGGGTTCGACGTCGCCCTGGCGGGCAACGGGAACGACGCCCTGCGCCGGATCGGCGAGTTCGACCCCGACCTCGTCGTCCTCGATGTGATGATGCCGGGTCCCGACGGCTTCGAGGTCTGCCGCCGCATGCGGGCCGACGGCGACAACACGCCCGTGCTCTTCCTGACGGCGAAGGACGCGCCCGAGGACCGGGTGTCGGGCTTCCTCAAGGGTGGCGACGACTACGTCACGAAGCCCTTCGGCCTCGAGGAGGTCATCGCCCGGGTCAGCGCCGTCCTGCGGCGGTCGGGGGCGCTCGACGCGCCGGCCAACCGCCACGAGTACGCCGACCTGACCATGGACGAGGACGAGCACCGCGTGCGCCGGGCAGGCGAGGTCGTCGACCTGTCCCCCACGGAGTTCCGCCTCCTCCGCTACCTGCTGCTCAACGCCGAACACGTCGTGTCGAAGGCCCAGATCCTCGACCACGTGTGGCAGTACGACTACGACGGCAACGTGAGCGTGGTCGAGACCTACATCTCGTACCTGCGGGCCAAGATCGACCGCCACGAGCCGAAGCTCATCCGGACGGTGCGCGGGGTGGGCTACACGCTGCGGGACCACGACTGATGTCGACCAAGCGGCGGATCCAGGCCGGCATCCTCCTCGTCGTCTTCGTCGTCCTCGCGGTCGCGGGCTTCGTCGTGCAGCGCACCGTCCGCACCGAACTCGTCGGCCGGATCGACGCCGAGCTCGTCGGTGCCCGCGACGCGATCCTCAACCTGATCGACCCGCTCGACGAGACCGGTTTGCGGCTGCTCGAGCGGATCGCCGACCAGCCCGACCGTGAGTCGGCGATCGTGGTGTTCGACGCCGGGGGCACGGCGCGACTGACCGTGGCCAGCGGCACGGCCACCGATCCCGACCCGCTGCCCGACCTCGGCCGGATCGGCGTCGACGAGCTGCGGGCCCGGACGAACCCGTTCGGCGTCGACGCCGTGGACGGACGACTCGAGTACCGGGCCGTGAGCGTGACCATCGACGATGCCCTCGTCGTCATCGCCACCCCGACCGACGGCGTCGTGGCCGTGACCCGCCGCGTCGGCATCGTGCTGTTGATCGCCGCCGGTGGTGCGGTCGTGTTCATCGCGCTCGCGACCTCGATGATCACCAGGATCGCGATCCGGCCGGTGGACGAGATGATCGACGCAGCCGAGATCATCGGGGGCGGCGACCTCGAACACCGCATCGACACCTCGTCCCAGGACGGCGACGTGCGCCGCCTCTCAAATGCGCTCAACGAGATGCTCCGCCGGCTGGAGGAGGCCTTCGCCGCCCGCCAGCGATCCGAGCAGCGCCTCCGCCGGTTCGTCGCCGACGCCTCCCACGAGCTCCGGAGCCCGCTGGCGTCGATCCGGGGCTACGCCGAGCTCCTCGCCAGCGGCGCCGCCGACGATCCCGACGACGCCGCGAAGGCCGTCGACCGCATCCGGTCGGAGGCCGTCCGCACGGGGGACCTGGTCGAGGACCTCCTGCTGCTGGCCCGACTCGACCAGGGCCGGACCCTGGCCGCGGAGCCGGTGGACCTGAACCGGGTCGTGACCGACTGCGTGGCCGACGCCCGCGCCGTGGAGCCCGACCGCACGATCGACGTCACGCTGCCCGACGACGTCGTCACGGTCACCGGCGACGACGCCCGCCTCCACCAGGTGCTCGGGAACCTCCTCGCCAACACCCGCGACCACGCGCCCGGGTCGCCCGTGCACGTCGTCCTCCACGCCGGAACCGGCGAGACCGTGGAACTGACCGTCGCCGACGGGGGCCCCGGCATGGACCGCGAGGCCCGGGAGCGGGTGTTCGACCGGTTCTGGCGCGCCGACGCGAGCCGGAACCGGCGCAGCGGCGGCAGCGGGCTCGGGCTCGCCATCACCGCGGCGCTCGTCGAGGCCCACGGTGGCGCCATCTCCGTCGACGCAGAACCCGGACGCGGCGCGACCTTCCGGGTCGTCCTCCCCCGCCCGGAGGCGCGCACGGAGACATCCGTCACGAACGCCTGATCCAGCGCCGTCTCCCACGACCTTCCAAGGGTCTTCCAAGGGTGCGCCCGTTCGCTGGGGTCTCCCCCCAGAAGACGAACGAAGCACTCGAACGGAGCCGTCCATGGCCACCCTGCTGTACCGACTCGGACGCTGGAGCGTCCTCCACCGCCGACTGGTCCTCGGCCTGTGGGTCGTCGTCCTCCTCGCCGTCGGGACCCTCGCCCGCACGGCGGGCGGCGACACGTCCGACTCGTTCTCCATCCCGGGCACCGAGTCCCAGGAGGCGGTCGACCTGCTCGACGAGCGGTTCCCCGCGCAGTCCGGGTCGAGCGCCCGCGTCGTCTTCGCGACCGACGACGGCACCGCCCTCGACCCCGGCTTCCTGCAGGCCGCCGCCGCCGACCTCGCGGCCCTCCCCGAGGTCGTCGCCGCCGCCGACCCGACCACGGCCGGCGGCGTGTCGCCGGAGGGTGACATCGCCTTCGTCACGGTGCGGTACGGCGTCGACGCGGTCGAGGTCGACGAGGCGTCCTACGAGGCACTCGTCGCGACGAGTGCCCAGCTCGGCGAGGCCGGCGGCGTCCGGGCCGAGCTCGGCGGAGACGTCGTGTCGTTCCAGGGCCAGGAGGCGCACAGCACGTCGGAGGTCGTCGGCCTCGTCGTCGCCGTCTTCGTGCTCCTGTTCGCCTTCGGGTCCGTCATCGCCATGGGTCTGCCGCTCGTCACCGCGCTCATCGGGCTCGGGATCGGGCTCAGCGGCATCACCGTCCTGTCGGCCGTGGTCGACCTGTCGTCCACGGCCCCCACGCTCGCGACGATGATCGGCCTCGCCGTCGGCATCGACTATGCGCTGTTCATCGTCACCCGCCACCGCCAGAACCTGGCCGACGGGCTCGACGTCACCGAGGCCGCCGCCCGGGCCAACGCCACCGCCGGCAGCGCCGTCGTCTTCGCCGGGTTGACCGTCGTCATCGCCATCGGCGGCCTCGCGGTCGTCGGCATCCCGTTCCTCACCGTGATGGGCCTGGCCGCCGCGGCCACCGTGCTCGTCGCCGTCTGCGTCGCGGTCAGCCTGCTGCCGGCGCTGCTCGGCTTCGCCGGCGAGGCGATCGACCGCCTGCGCATCCCCGGCATGGCGGTCCGGACGTCGAGCGCGGGCGAGGAGACGCTCGGGTCGCGTTGGGCGGCCCAGGTCACGCGCCGGCCCCGCCTCGCGCTCGGCGCCGGGCTCCTCGCCATGGTCGTGCTCGCCCTCCCCGCGACGAGCCTGCGCCTGGGGTTCCCCGACGCCGGCGTCCAGCCCGAGGAGTCGACGCAGCGCCAGGCCCACGACCTCCTCGCCGAGGGCTTCGGACCCGGGTTCAACGGCCCGCTGACCGTCGTCGTCGACCTCACCACGGCCACGGATCGCGACGCCGCGCTCGACCTCGTGACGGCGGCGATCGAGGCCGACGAGAACGTCGCGTCGGTGGGCCCGGCCGCGGTCAACCCGGCCGGCGACACGGCCGTGCTCCAGGCCGTGCCCGGCACCGGCCCCGCCGACGCCGGGACCGAGGACCTCGTGGAGCGGCTGCGCGACGACGCGCTTCCTCCGGTCGAGGCGGCGACCGGGATCTCGGTGTCGCTCACGGGCTCGACCGCCTCGAACATCGACATCAGCGCGACGATGCTCGCCGCCCTCCCCGTGTTCATGCTCGTGGTGATCGGCCTCACGATCGTGCTGCTGCTGATCGTCTTCCGGTCGGTGCTCGTGCCGATCAAGGCCGCCATCGCGATCCTGCTGTCGATCGCGTCGTCGTTCGGCGTGATCGTGGCCGTCTTCCAGTGGGGCTGGCTCCAGCAACTGATCGGCCTCGACACGACGGTGCCGATCATCAGCTTCCTCCCGGTGCTGATGTTCGCCATCCTCTTCGGGCTCTCCATGGACTACGAGGTCTTCATCATGAGCCGGATCCGCGAGGAGTACGCCCGGACCGGCCACGCCACCGGCAGCGTGCTCACCGGACTCTCGGCGTCGGCCCGGGTCATCACCGCGGCCGCCATCATCATGATCAGCGTGTTCGGCAGCTTCGTGCTCGGCGACGACCCGATCATCAAGATGTTCGGCATCGGGCTGTCGGCCGCCGTGTTCCTCGACGCCACCGTCGTGCGGATGGTGATCGTCCCGGCGGTCATGGCCATGTTCGGCGACCGGGCCTGGTCGATCCCGACGTGGCTCGACCGACTGCTCCCGAACGTCGACATCGAGGGCGAGGCGCTCCTCCACGAGCTCGAGCGCCGGGACGCGGCGGCCGCCCGACACGACGGCCCGGACGGCACCGGCGACGACTCCGGCGGCGACGCTCCGCGCGAACGCGAACTGGTCGACGCCTGATCCGAGCGGTGGTGGGGCGCCGGCCGGCGGTCAGCCGCCGGCGCCCTTGCGCTTCTGGATGTTCGCCCACTCGTCGCGCAGCCCGACCGTGCGGTGGAACTCCGCGGCACGGTCGGGGTCGGCGGCGAAGTAGCCGAGGCGCTCGAACTGCACGACCTCGCCGGGAGCGGCCTCGGCCAGCGCCGGTTCGACCTTGGCGACCAGCGTCTCGCGCGAGGCCGGGTCGAACGAGTCGAGCGGATCGCCGTCGGCGCCGGGGTGCGGGTCGGTGAAGAGCCGGTCGTAGAGGTGGACGGTGGCGTCGACGGCGTGGGCGGCCGAGACCCAGTGGATCGTCGACTTCACCTTCCGGCCGTCGGGCGCCTGCCCGCCCCGGGTCTCAGGGTCGTAGGTGCAGCGGACCTCGACGACCTCGCCGTCGGCATCGGTGACGGCCTCCTGCGCCGTGACGAAGTAGCCGGCGCGCAGCCGGACCTCCCGCCCCGGGGCGAGGCGGAAGAACTTCTTCGGCGGGTCGAGCATGAAGTCGTCGCGCTCGATCCACAGCTCGCCCGAGAACGGCACCTGGCGGGTGCCGGCCGACTCGTCCTCGGGGTTCTCGACCGCCTCGACGAACTCGACGTGGTCGGGCCCCGGCCAGTTCGTGATGACGACCTTGAGCGGGCGCAGGACGGCCATGCGACGCAGCGCGTGGGTGTTGTGGTGCCGGCGGACGTGGGACTCGAGCAGTTCGATCTCGACCGTCGAGTTGGTCTTCGCCACGCCGATCTCCTCGACGAACGACCGGATCGCGGGTGCGGGGTAGCCGCGCCGGCGCATGCCACGGATGGTCGGCATGCGGGGGTCGTCCCAACCGTCGACGAAGCCGTCCTCGACCAGGCGCCGCAGCACCCGCTTCGACATCACCGTGTGGGTCAGACCGAGGCGGGCGAACTCGGTCTGCTCGGGCTTCTCGCGCGGCAGGTCGAGGTGTTCGAGGCACCAGTCGTAGAGGGGCCGGTGGTCGGCGAACTCCAGCGTGCAGATCGAGTGGGTGACGCCCTCGATCGCGTCGGACTGACCGTGGGCCCAGTCGTAGGTCGGGTAGACGATCCAGCGGTCGTCCGTGCGCTGATGGGGCACCCGGCGGATGCGGTACAGCACCGGGTCGCGCATCGTCATGACCGGGTGGGCCATGTCGATCCGGGCCCGCAGGACCTTCTCGCCGTCGGCGAACGCGCCGTCGCGCATCTGGTGGAAGAGCCCGAGGTTCTCCTCGGGGTCGCGGTCGCGGTACGGGCTGTTCTCGCCC
>JBHIXO010000037.1:0-17596 GCA_041984725.1 Acidimicrobiales bacterium
CTCGAACCCCCGCCCCTTCTCCCCCGCCATCTCGGCGAGTTGCGCCGGACCGAGGGCCCGCACGCGCGGCGCCCAGTCCCAGTCCTCGTGGTGCGCGATGTCGGCGGCGACCACCTCGGCGGCGCCGCGCCGTTCGAGCTCGAAGGCGAGGAAGCCGTCGTAGGTGCCGACGTCGAGGCAGCGCTTCCCACGCACGTCGGGCCACGGCAGGTCGTCGACCATCGGGCGCAGGTCGAACCAGCCCGGCGTCACCGACCCGGCCAGATCCATCGTGTGGTACCAGAGCGGATTGGCGGCGATGCGGTCGGCGGCGGCGCGGTCGTCGGCGGCGGGGGTCACGGGCGGACGCCGACGCCGGACGTGGGGACCGACGGGTCGAGGTCGGCCGGGCGTTCGTCGGGCGGCCCGAAGTACTCGACCACCCGGGCGGGCGCTCCCACGGCCAGGCACCACGCGGGGATCGGGCGGGTGACCACGGAGCCCGCGCCGATGAACGAGTGGTCGCCGATGTCGGAGATGACCGTGCTGCCCGTGTTGATCGTGACGTCGTCGCCGATGGTGATCGGGCGGAAGTCGTAGCCCTGGTCTCGGGTGATGCGATCGTGCTCGCGGAAGCGGTGGCTGCCGTCGACGACGAACACGTTGGTGCCGATCGAGCAGTGGGCGCCGATGCGGATGCTGGTCGAGCACTGCACGACGGTGCCGTAGGTGAAGGCGGTGCCATCGCCGACCTCGACCCGGCCGTCGCCGCCGATCTCGCAGACGAAGTCACGCCGGAACGTCACGTTGGCGCCGGCGACGAACGACCCGGGTCCGGGCATCTGGAGGTGGAAGCGCGGGCCGAGGTGGCAGCCGGGGCCGAAGCGCACGTCGCCGTGACGGTTCACACCGAGCGCCCACGCGCGCCGGAGCCGCGACGTGAGCAGGGGCAGGGTCCGGTAGCGCAGCCGCCACGGTCCGGGCGGCACCCGGGCGGGTCGGGACCCGTCGGCGACCATCCGGGGAATGGTAGACATCGGGGCCGATCCCGATGGCCCTCACGACCGAACTCCGTACCCGTATCGAGCGCCACCCGGAGTGGTACCACACGCTCGACCTCGGCCCCGGGCTGCTGACGCCGGGCTGGTTCGACACCCGCCCGCTGCTCGAGCGCATCCCCTTCCCCGCCGACCTGAGCGGTGCTCGCTGCCTCGACGTCGCCACGTTCGACGGCTTCTGGGCGTTCACGATGGAGCAGCGGGGTGCCGCCGAGGTCGTCGCCATCGACCTGCTCGACGAGCGCACGTGGGACTGGCCGGTGCGGGCCCGGCCCGAGGCGCACGAGACGATCGGCAAGCGCAAGGGTCGTGGCGAGGGCTTCGCGATGGCGCGCGAGGCGCTCGGCTCCTCCGTGGAGCGCCACGACCGCAGCGTCTACGACCTCGACCCCGAGGTCGACGGCGTGTTCGACTTCGTCTACGTCGGGAGCCTGCTGCTCCACCTCAAGGATCCCGTCCGGGCGCTCGAGGCCGTGCGGTCGGTGACCCGGGGGCGGATGCTCCTCGTCGACGCCATCGACCTCCCGCTGTCGTTGCTGCGGCCGAACAGCCCGATGGCGGGGCTCGACGGCGTGGGTCGGCCGTGGTGGTGGAAGCCGAACCGAGCTGGGCTCGTCCGGATGGTCGAGGCTGCCGGCTTCGACGTGGCCGAGCCGCCCGTGCCGGTGCGCATCGCGGGCGGGGCGGGCCAGCCGGCGCCCGGACCGGTGGCGACGCTCGGCGCGCTCCGGAGCCGGCAGGGTCGCGAGAACGTGTTCCAGGCCCGGTTCGGCGATCCGCACCTGGCGGTGCTCACCACGCCTGCGTGATCGCGACGACGGCCGACCTCGCCGTCGTCGTGCCCTGCCACGGCCGCTGGGACGTCCTGGCCCGCACGCTCGACGCCCTCGCGCCGCAGGCCGGCGACGCCGACGTCGTGGTCGTGGTCGATGGGCTCGACCTCGAACCGCCGCCGCTGCCGATCGGCCGCGTGGTGCGTGTCGCCCACGGCGGTCCGGGTTCGGCCCGCAACGCCGGTGTCGCCGCGACCGACCGGCCGCTGCTGCTCTTCCTCGGCGACGACATGATCCCCCAGCCCGGCCTCGTCGACGCCCACCTGCGCCGCCACGCCGCCGAGCCCGGCGAGCACGTGGCGGTGCTCGGCGACGTCGCCTGGCACCCCGAGGTGGCCGACTCGCGGCTCCTGCGCTGGCTCGACTGGTCGTGCACCCAGTTCGACTATGTGGCCCTGCGCATCCAGTACGAGCGGGCCGACGGCGCACCGGACTTCGACGCCGGGGCCAGCCGGTTCTACGCCTGCAACGCGTCGCTGAAGCGGGCGCGGTTCGAGTCGGCCGGCGGCTTCGATCCCGACTTCGCGTTCGCCTACGAGGAGCTCGACCTCGCGCGCCGGATGGCGGCCGACGGGTTCGTCCTGCGGTACGAGCCCGCCGCCCGGGTCCACCACCTCCACGACTACGACCTCGACGCCATCACCCGCCGGATGGAACGCGTCGCCGACGGCGAACGTCGCATGGTCGAGAAGCACCCCGACGTCGAACCGTTCTTCCGGAACCGGGTGACGTCGGTGATCGACCGCCGGCCCGTGTCGCGCTGGTGGACCGTGCTCGCCGACCACGTCCCCCCGCCTCCACATCCCCTCGGCGACCGCGTCCGCAACCGCGCCAACGCCTGGTACCTCCAGCAGATCGGTCCGGCGTTCCTCCGGGCCTGGGACCACACCCCCTAGCTTCTGGCAGGACGAGCGGAACACCCCCCATCTCGGTTGGGGGCGGCCACCCTCTGCTTCTGGCAGGACGAGCGGAACACCCACCCTCTGCTTCTGGCAGGACGAGCGGAACACCCACCCGATGCGGGCGGTCAGGACGTGCGGGCCACCCGGCGGTACCGAGCCTCGTGCTGCGGGCCGACGACCGACCAGCCCCAGCGCTCGGCGTGGGACCGGCAGCGCGCCCGGGTCGCGGGATCGGCGGCCAGCTCGAGCGCCTCGCGCACCGCGCGAACGAGGTCGTCGACGTCGCCCGGCCGGAAGGTGCGCCCCACCGCCGGGTCGGCGACGATCTCGGCCATCCCCCAACCGTCGCTGCAGACGACCGGCGTGCCGCAGGCCATCGATTCGACGAGCACCAACCCGAACGCCTCGTGGGTCGACGGGAGCAGCGTGGCAGCGGCGCGGGCGTAGCGGCCGGGCAACTCGTCCTGGGGCGCGACGCCGTCGGCGTGGATGCCGTCGACCACGTCGTCGTCCAGCAGGCCGAGCTCCTCCAGGGCCCACCGGTGCGCCCCCGGTCCGGCGAGCTCGAGGCGGAGGTCGGGGAGCTCGGCGCGCAGTCGCGCGTAGGCGGCGATCGCCAGGTCGACCCGCTTGCGCCAGCCCCCGGCGTCGGACACGAACAGCAGGCGGGGCGGCTTCGCTCGCGGGACATCGTCGGTGACGAAGCGGTCCGTGCGCACGCCCGGCGCCTGCACCTCGACGTCGAGGCCCGTGACCGCCCGCAGCGACTCGGCCGCCGATCCGCTCAGCGCGGTCACGGCCGCGGCGCCGCGGACCGCGACCCGGAACACGTGCCGCCCACCGGGATAGCCGTCGAGCAGGCCGGGCGCGGGATGACCCAATTCGGTGTACACGACGCGTTGGCGGGCGAGCGCGCCGGCGAGCGCGCCCAGCGGCGTCAGCGCGTGCACCACGTCGTAGCGCCGGCGCAGCAGACCGACGAGCGCGCCGAGCGCATGCGTCTGCACGGCGGTGACGCTCCGGTGCGCCAGACCCGGATGCTCCAGGCGCCGCCACGCCCGCACCGTGGCGCCGTCCTCGGTCCAGGTCCGGCCGGGTCCGGGCACGGACGTCAGGACGTCGACCTCGTGACCGGCGCCCGTCAGGTACCAGACGAGGTCGCCGAGATACCGCTCGCCGCCCCGACGCACCTCGCCCCACGGGTACGGGTGCACGAGCGCGATCCGCATCGCCGCGACCGTACGGGACCCGGGCCCGGCGACCCGCCCTTGTACCCTCCGGCCGTGCCGTCCCGCACCGCAACGTCGAGGGTTCGAGCCGCGGCGGCGGAGCTCCGGTCGCTGCTCCGCGACCCCGGGCCCGGCCCGCTGGTCCGCGACCTCCGGCACTGGTTCCGGGAGACCCGACGGCCCGTCGAGCGCCGCAACCGACTGGACGACGACGCCCTGCGCCGCCTGATCGCGTTCGGCCTGGCGCCGGACGCGAACTGCGTCGATGTCGGGGCCCACGCCGGCGACGTCCTCGCCGACCTCGTCCGTTGTGCACCCCGTGGCCGCCACGTCGCCTTCGAGCCGCTGCCGGAGCTGGCGGCCGATCTGCGGCGTCGGTTCCCCGAGGTCCGGGTCGAGGAGGCGGCGGTCGCCGACGAACCCGGGAGGGCGACCTTCACCCGGGTGGTGGGCGCGCCGGCGCTGAGCGGCCTGCGCGATCGCAGCGACGGGGCCGGCGTCGAGCACTTCGACGTCCGCCTCACCACCCTCGACGAGGCGCTCCCCGCCGACTACGTGCCGGCGCTCATCAAGATCGACGTCGAGGGTGGCGAGCTCGGTGTGCTCCGGGGCGCCGTCGAGACGTTGCGTCGCCACCGACCCGTCGTCGTGTTCGAGCACGGCCGGGGTGGAGCGGCGCACTACGGCACGCGCCCCGAGGACGTCTTCGCACTGCTCGTCGACGACGTCGGGTTGCGCATCTACGACCTCGACGGCGGGGGCCCCTACGACGTCGAGCATTTCGCCGCCGAGGCGTTCGCCGAACGCGGCGGTCGGTGGAACTGGGTCGCCCGACCCTGACCCCAGCGCGTTCCGCTCGTCCTGCCAGAAGCAGAGGGTGGTCGCCCCGAACCGTGATGAGTGGTGTTCCGCTCGTCCTGCCAGAAGCGAGGGGGTCAGTCGGAGAAGGGGCCGGGCCAGATGCCGGGGGGTGGGGTCGGGGTGACGGGGGGTCGGGCGCTGCGGGCCAGGAGCAGCATGTGGGCGCCGAGGCGACGCACGAACGGCGTGCGCGTGGCGACGGCCTCGATGGCGTCGACGACGACCTGACCGCGCGGACCACCGGCCTCCAGCCGAGCGGCCAGCGGGCTCTGGGCGGGGGGGAACTCGAAGGTCGACACGTCGAACACGTCGAACCCGGCGGCGGCGTAGAGCCGCGCGGTCTCGGCCACGATGTGGTGGCTGTGGGGCAGGTGGACCTCGCCCGAGTCGGCCGGCAGCAGCGAGGCGTGGACGGGTTCGGGCCAGGCCCACGGCCGGTACGAGATGAGCTCGGGCCGGTGGAAGCCGAGGCCCTTTTCCAGCCAGGCGCCCGGGTTGACGAGCGGCGACCGCAGCGGGAGCTCCGACGCGTTGTTCGTCGTCATCACCTGGACGCCGCCCGGTCGCAACACCCGGGCGATCTCCCACACGGCGTCCTCGGGGCGGAGCAGGTGCTCGATGACCTCGCTGAGCACGACGACGTCGAAGCTGTCGTCGGGGAAGGGCAGCTCCTCGGCCTTGCACTGCGCGAAGCCCGCACGCAGACCCGAGCCCCCAACGCCAGGACCGAACCCCGCGTACTTCCGGCCGGCGTACTCGATGTGGTGACCACCGAAGTCGACGCCCACGTAGTCGACGTCGAGATCGCGGAGCCGGTCGGCGACGAGGGCGGAGCCGCACCCGACGTCGAGCACCCGCGCCCGGCGACCGGCCGGGAGGTGGCGGCGCACGGCGTCGGCGACGAGGTCGTAGCGCATCTCGTGCCGGTGCTGGTGGTAGTCACCCCAGAGGTCGAACTCCTCCTCGATGGTCGGGACGCGCTCGTTGTAGTGACGGGAGAAGGCGTCCCAGTCGGCGGAGCGGAGCTGCTCGTACTCGTTGGCGGTCCGCAGCCGGCCGAAGTCGCGGTAGCGGCGATAGCTGCGCGCCCACACCCCGACGAGACCGAACAGCCCGAGCCCGCGAGCCGCCCCGCGCCCGCGCCATGCGAGGACGGCGAGCGCCAGCACGAGGACGTGCTGGGCCAGCGAGCGGCTCCGGCTGGGCATGGTCGGCGAGTGTGACAGACCGCGGCGATCCCGCCGAGATGGGTCGCACGTCCCCGGCGACGGTGACGTCGCGCCTCGTGGGGAGGAGTCGGTGGGGCGCGACGTTCTACCGTTCGGGCCGCGATGCCCCGTCCGACGTCCGCCGTGACGACCCCCCTCCGTCGTGCCGCACGCCGCGCGCTCCCCCGCGTCAACCGGGTGCTGCGCCGGACCGGCCTCGCCCTCGTCCCCCACGACCCGCGAGACGCGCCGGTCCCCCACGACATCGACGCGGCGACGGCGGAGACCATCCGGCGCGTCCGCCACCACACGCTGACGTCGCACGCCCGAGTCGCCGCGCTGTGCGAAGCGACCCGCAGCCTCACCCGTCAGTGCGTCCCCGGGGCCTTCGTCGAGTGTGGGGCCTGGCGGGGCGGGAGCATGATGGCGGTCGCGCTGACCCTGCTCGCTGAAGGCGACACCTCTCGCGACCTGTACCTGTTCGACACGTTCACCCACATGCCCCCGCCGGGTGAGGCCGACGTGCGCCACGACGGCGTGCCCGCCTCCGTGTTCTTCGACGCCGACATCGAGGTGCCCGAGCACTTCACCCACCTCTCGGCCGACGCCGTCCGGACGGCGATGGTCACCACCGGTTACCCCGCCGAGCGCATCCACCTGGTCGAGGGGCTGATCGAGGACACCGTCCCCGACCGTGCGCCCGACGAGATCGCCCTGCTCCGCCTCGACACCGACTGGTACGCGTCGACCCGCCACGAGCTCGAGCACCTCTATCCGCGGGTGGCTCCCGGAGGCGTGCTGCTCATCGACGACTACGGCCACTACCTCGGCGCCCGGCGTGCGGTCGACGAGCACTTCGGCACCGACCGGGCCGAGCACTTCCACCGCATCGACGACAGCGGCCGCCTCGTCGTCAAGCCGGCTGCGTCGTCGTGACCCCGGCCGTGTCCGTCGTGGTGCCGACGATCGGCCGGCCGGGCCTGGACGACCTGCTCCGGACCCTCCGAGCACCGAGCGACCACGCCCGTGAGATCGTCGTCGTCGACAACACGCCGCACGCCACGGTGACGCTCGACGGCGACGGAGCCGGCGCCCGCGTCCGGCTCGTGCACGAACCCCGACCGGGCGCGGCGGCGGCGCGCAACCGGGGCATCGCGGAGGCCTCCGGCCGGGTGGTCGTGTTCCTCGACGACGACATCCGCATCGACGCCGCGACCGTCGACGCACTCGCCGGGCCGGTGCTGCGGGGCGAGGCCGACGCCACGACCGGCCGGGTCGTGCTCGACCCCGCCGTCACGCTGCCCCGATGGGTCACGCCGCCGCTCCCGGGCTACCTGTCCCGCCACGACCGTGGCGACGACCCGCACGACGTCGCCGCCGACGACCACGGCCTCACCGCGGCGATGGCGGTCGACCGCGAGGTGCTCGTCACGGTCGGCGGCTTCTGGGAGCGGCTGGGCCCCCGACCCGGGCACCAGCGCACCGACGACGACGTCCAGCTGTGCCGCGCACTGCACCGGGCCGGCGCCCGGATCCGCCACGAGCCCGCGGCGGTCGTCGTCCACGAGGTCCCCGCGGCTCGGCTCCGTCCCTCGTTCATCGTGCGGCGCGCCGCCGAGCAGGGTCGCGCCGACTGGCTCCTCGAACGCGGCTGGGAGCGGCGCGCCTTCACGAGCGTGCTCGCCGGGAGCGTGCGCGACGCGGCCACCGAGCTCGTCGGGCACGCGCGGCGGCTGCACCGCGGACCGGGGACGGCGATGCGGGTCACCTGCACCGTGGCCCGGCTCGGTGGCCTGGTCGCCGGTGCGCTGGTGGAGCCGACACCATGAGCCGTCCCGACGTCGCCGTCGTCGTCGCCACCTACCAGCGGGCCGAGCGCCTCGCCCGCCTGGTCCGGGCCCTGGAGGCCCAGACGTTCGACGCCGGCCGGTTCGAGGTCGTGATCGTCGACAACGGGTCGACCGATGCGACGGCCGAGGTCCTCGCCCGCCTGGTCGCCACGTCGTCCCTCACGTTGCGCACGCTGCGCATCGACGTGAACGACGGACCGGTCCCGGCCCGCAACGCCGGTTGGCGGGCGACGACGGCGCCGTGGGTCGCGTTCACCGACGACGACTGCGTCCCCTCGCCCGACTGGCTCGCCGAGGGTCTCGCCGTGGCGACAGCCGACACCGCCGGCACCCCCAGCACCACCGACCGGTCCCCGATCGGGATCGTGCAGGGCCGGACACTGCCGGCGACCGAGCCGGTCAAGGTGTGGTCGGCGACCCGGCGCGTCGAGGCGCTCTCGTGGTTGTTCGAGGGCTGCAACCTCTTCGTGCACCGCGACGCCCTGGACGCGAGCGGCGGCTTCGACGACCGGTTCTGGTTCTACGGCGAGGACACGTCGATGGGCTGGTCGGTGCTCGAAGCCGGGTACCGGGCGGCGTTCGCCCCCGACGCCGTCGTCCACCACGACGTCACGCGCCCGCCGTTCCGCGCCCGCCTGCGCGAGCGGGCGATGGAGGGCAACCTCGTGCGCGTCGCCCGGCTCCACCCCGGCTTCCGCACGACGGCGTGCTGGCGGCCGTGGGCGTACCGACACGAGGACGTGCTGCACCTCGCCGGCGTGACGTCGCTCGCCGCGGCCGCGGTGACGCGACGGCCGGCGTTGGCCCTCGGTGCGCTGCCGTGGCTCGTCGACCGCTGGCCCCCGGGCCGGGTGTCGCGCGCCGGTCTGGTGCACGTCGGGAAGCGCTGGATCGACGACACCGTCGGGGTGACCGCGATGGTGCGGGCGTCGGTCCGCGAGCGGACGGTGCTCCTGTGACCGAGATCGCGGTCGTCGTCTCGACGTACCAGCGCGCCGACCGACTCCACCGCCTGGTGCGAGCGCTCGAGGACCAGTCGCTCGACCCGGCGCGCTACGAGGTCGTGGTCGTCGACAACGGGTCGACCGACGCCACCGCTGCCGTGCTCGCCCGCCTCGCCGAGGCGCCCCGGTGCGCGCTCCGGGTCGTGCGCATCGACCGCAACGCAGGCCCCGCGCCGGCCCGGAACCTCGGGTGGCGCAGCACGCTCGCGCCCGTCGTCGCCTTCACCGACGACGACTGCGCCCCCGACCGCGACTGGCTCACCCGCCTGCTCGCCGTCCGGGATGCCACCGGCGCCGACGTCATCCAGGGCCGCACCGAGCCCGACCCGGTCCACGCCGACCAGCGCGGACCCTTCAGCCACACCATCCGCATCGACCGGCTGACGCACCGGTTCGAGACCTGCAACGTCGCCTACACGCGTGCCGTGCTCGACGCCTGCGGTGGCTTCGACGAGACGTTCACCGGCGTCTACGGCGAGGACATCGACCTCGGCTGGCGGGCGTTGGCGACCGGGGCCCGTCCGGCCCATGCCCCGGACGCCGTCGTCTTCCACGAGATCGAACCCTCGTCGTGGCGACGCCGCCTCCGCCGCGCCACCGCGGTCGGGCCGATGACCGACGTCGTCGCCCGCCACCCGGGATTCCGGCGCCACCTCTTCGGGCGGGTGTTCGTCGACCGCAGCCACGGTTGGGCCCTGGTCGCCACCGGCGGCATCGCCGGTGCGGTCGTGACACGGCGCGCCGCGCCCCTCGTCGCCGTCGCGCCGTACGTCGCCCACCGCCTCGGCGCGGGCGCGCTGTGGCAGCGCTGGAAGGCGCCGGTCACGATCCCGGGCGCGTTCGTCGTCGACCTGGTGGAGGTGGCGACGTTGCTTTGGGCCTCGGCCCGTACCCGCACGCCCGTGCTCTGAACCCCGAGCACCGAACGCCCAGGTCGGAACGCATGGACGGGCCGCACGTAATCGTGCGCCCGTCGTCCACGCGTCGACCGGCGACCGGGACGCGTGGACGGAGCGGGCACGATCGGCGACTCCCCGTCCATACGTCGCCGGCGGGCGGTCAGGCCACGGCTGCCCCACCGACCGAGTCGACGCCCCGGGCCGTGGCCAGGTAGGCGACGGCGACGTCGGTCCGGCCCTCGGTGCGCGGGTGGTAGTCGCGGCGCAGGTATCGGGGCACGGCCCGGACCAGCGTCGCCGTGGTCGGCAGGAGGCCCTGGCGACCGGCGCGGTGGAAGCGGACGGGGCTGGCGTGCCGGCGGCCGCGGCGCACGCCCGGGTCCTTGCGGAGCAGGTGGTTGGTCACCGCACCCCAGAGGCCGAACATGCCGACGAAGACGAGCAGCATCCACAGGGAGCGGCGGAGATGGCTGACGGTGCCGGTCCCGGCGACGGCCTGATAGGCGTCGAACGCGACGCAGCGGTGCTCGACCTCCTCGGCGCCGTGCCAGCGCAGCAGGGCCATCATGTCGGGGTCGGCGCCGGCGCGGTCGAGGGCGTCGTTGGTGAGGATCCACCAGCCCATGACGGCGGTGAAGTGCTCGATGGCCGCGACGGCCGCGAGCTGGTGCACGACCTCGCGCCGCTCGAGCCGGCGACCCACGACGGCCGGCAGCCAGCCGGGCGCGGGCCGGGGCCGGACGAGCGCGAAGCCACCCTCGACGAGACGGGTCATGCGGGTGTGGTCGATGCCCCGGGCGTCGAGGTCGTCGAGCACGCGTTGGTGGGCGCGGGCGTGGGTCGCCTCCTGACCCATGAACGCCTTCACGTCGCGGGCGAGGCCGGGCTCGTCGATCAGCGGCAGGGCGCGGCGGTAGACGTCGCAGAACCAGCGCTCGCCGGCGGGGAGGAGCACGTGCAGCACGTTGAAGACGTGGGTCGTGTGCGGGTCGCCGGGCACCCAGTGGTCGGGCGTGGTGTCGTAGGCGAAGCTCGTGCGGCGGGGCCGGAACTCGTGGACGGCGACGGTCATGCGGAGGCCTCCTGGCCCGTGGTGTGGCTGGCGGTGTCGGGGGTCGACCGGGCGGCGGAGCCGGGCGGGGCGACCCGGTCGTGGAGGTAGGCGGCGATGTGCCGGGCGACCTCGGCCGGGTGGCTGCGCGGCGACCAGTGACCGGCCCGGATCTCGGTGCGCGTGAAGTCGTCGACCCAGCGGGCCGAGTGGGCGAGCACGCTCGCACTCACGTAGTTGTCCTTCGTCGCGACCAGCTGGTGGACGGGCACGCGGGCCACGGCGGGCTCCGGATGCCGACCTCGGACGACACCGAGGAATCTCCCGAGGAAGATGTTCGTGCGGTAGAGCGGGACGGCGGCCCGGGCGTCGTGGGCGAGGCCGGGGCCGGGGTAGCCGTCCTCCGGGCGGATGCCCTCGGTGAGGCGGAGCCAGCGCCGGAAGAGGCGGTCCATGCCGATGCGCCACATGCCGGTCCGCACGAGCGGGAGGCTGAGGACGACGGTGTAGAGCGACTTCGCGCCCTGGACCAGCGCGGCCCGCCGGTCGGTGCGCAGGAGGTGGCCCAGGTGGTCGAGGTTCGGGCCGGACAGGGTCGTGAAGGTCGCCACCTTGCCGACGCATTCGTCGGTGGTGACGTAGGCCCAGCCCTCGACCCCGCCCCAGTCGTGGCCGACGAGGTGCGCGGGCCGCCCGCCGCTCGTCGCGGTGATGACCGCGTCGATGTCGCCGGTTAGCTTCGCCAGCTCGTAGGGCTGCGCGACCGTCGCCGGTGTCGAGGCGCCGACCCCGCGGGTGTCGAAGCTGACGACGTGGAAGCCGTCGGCGGTGAGGCGGTCGGCGACGAGGTCCCACACGTCGTGGGCGTCGGGCCAACCGTGGACGAGCACGACGGTGGCGTTCGTGCCGGTCGGCTCGCCCCGTTCGAACACGGCGAGCTCGGCGGTGCCGGACCGGACGGTCGTGCGGGTCACGGTCGCAGGCGCAGGCGCAGGGGTCATGGCGGGGTCTCCGTTCATCGAGCCGGCACGGGAGTCGGAGCCGGGAACGACTCGGGACGGCGCCGACCGGACTCGCCGGCGCGCAGGAACTGGCCGGTGCGCCGCGTGGTGCCGAACCCCGGGGCGAAGGTGCCGGCCTCGAAGACGACCTCGCCGGCGACGCACGTGGCGACCACGGCGTCGTCGTTGCGGCGGACCATGCGCGACAGCCCGCCGAACTCGGGCATCGGCGCCTCGTGGTAGGCCGTGAGCGAATCGTCGAGGTGGTCGGGGTCGACGACGACCAGGTCGGCCCGGTCGCCGACACGCAGGTGACCGGCGTCGAGGCCGAACCACTCGCCGAGCTCGCCGGTGAGGCGGTGGACGGCCTGCTCGACGGTGAGGAACGGGCGGCTGGTGCGCTCGGCGTCGCGCACCCGGCGCAACAGCTGGAGGCCGGCGTTGTAGAAGGCCATGTTCCGCAGGTGGGCGCCGGCGTCGGAGAACCCGATCTGCACGCCCGGGTCGGCGGCGAGACGGTCGAGCTGGGCGGGCCGGTGGTTGGCGACGACGGTGCGCCAGCGGACGTGGTCGCCGCCGTGCTCGACGACGAGGTCGAGGAAGGCGTCGACCGGGTGGATGCCGCGCTCGTCGGCGACGGCGCCGAACGACCGGCCGACCACGCTCGGGTCGGGGCAGGCGACGATCTCGGTGTCGTGGAGGTCCTTGTGCCACAGACCGGGACGCAGCTTGTTGACGTACTGGCGACGGAAGCGGCGCCGGTAGTCCTCGTCGGACATCAGGGTGCGGCGGTCGACCTCGTCGAGCAGGTGCAGGGCGGCCGCGCCGGCGCCGAGCTCCTCGAACACCGGGAGGTCGATGCCGTCGGCGTACAGCTCGAACGGGGCCGGCACGTGCTGCATCCGGACGTCGGAGCGCAGCAGCCGGTTGTGGAGGTGGACCGCGGTCGCCGCCCGCGCCACGCCGGGGGCCGACTTGGGGTCGGCGGCCACCAGCAGGCTCGTCCGCAGCGCCGGGCGACCGATGCCGATGCTCTCGCGCAGGAACTGGAGGATGTTGAGCGGCATCCGGGCGTCGGGCGCGCTCTGCAGGACGCGGCCGCGACGGCGCAGGGTCCGGTCGAGGTGCCGGAACTCGCGCCACGTCGCGTGGGTCGACGGCAGGGGTCGGCTGCGGTGCCGGGTGCCGCCGACCTTGTCGAGCGTCGTGGTCATCGTCGAGAGGCCGAGCATGCCGGCGTCGAGCGCGTCGTCGAGCAGCGCGTCCATGCGCGCGAGCTCGGTCGCGGTCGGACGCACGGCGGGGTCGACGGAGCGCCCCAGGCCCATGACGTGGGCCCGCAGGTCGGAGTGGCCGAGGAAGCAGGCGACGTTCGGCCCGAGGGCGAGGGACCCGAGGGCATCGACGTACGAGCTCGCGTCGTGCCACGTCTTCGCCTGCACGAGCGTCGCGAGGACGTGCTCGTACGGCACGGCCTCGACGCGGCTGAAGATGTCGGCGGCGTCGACGGGGTCGGACAGCACGGTCGACAGCGAGCAACTCCCCATCACGATCGTGGTCACGCCGTGACGGACCGACTCGCCGAGGCCGGGAGCGACGAGGACCTCGGCGTCGTAGTGGGTGTGCACGTCGACGAGGCCGGGCAGCACCCAGCGACCGGCGGCGTCGATCGTGCGGACCGCGCCACCGAGGCTCCCCGCCGGCGCGACCCGGGCGACCACGCCGTCGCGCACGCCGAGGTCGCAGCGGCCCGGGCGCGCACCGGTGCCGTCGAACCAGAGGCCGCCACGGACGATCAGGTCGAACTCCATTATCCTACGTCTAGTAGATTAAATGGCGACGTGTCAACGGGAAGCGGCACCCGGCGGGTGCCGTCCTCCGGGTTCAGTAGAGGCGGGCCTCGAGCGCCGACCACGCCGGGTTGGCGGCGCGGAGCGTGGCGAGGTCGGCGTCGTCGAACACGGCGGCGACGTCGTGGTCGTAGGCGTTGGCGTTCACGGCCGGCACGGCACGGACGGCGGCCTCCTCCTCGGCGGAGAGCCCGGCGACGTCGCGGAGCAGTGCGACGACGTCGTCGGCGAGGTGCTCCTGGCGCAGCCACCGGTCGACGGGGACCGCGGTGTGGCGGGCGAGCACGGTGTCGGCGGACACCGCCTCGGTCCGACCCACGGCGCGGTAGGCGGCGGCTCGGACGGGTCCGGGGAGGAGCCGGTGCCATCGCCCCATCGGCACCCGTGATCGCACGACGCCGCGCCGGAGCTCCTCCCAGTCGGGCGCCAGGGCGTAGTGGCGCTCCTGGTGGCGGGCCGACGACAGCACCCATGCCGGGAGGCGGCGGATCGTGCACACGGTGACGCGGCCGGACAGGTCGAGCCCCTCGGCGACCCGCGCCTCGATCGTCTGGTGCTTGCGGTGGTCGTGGGGGTCGTCCCGCGCGACGGCGAGCCGGGGCACGGCGGCGAACATCGCCGCGGCGGCGTCGCCCCCGGTCTTGGGCAGGTGGGCCCAGACGAACCCGTCGCCGACGATCACCGTTCGGGTCTCCCCGCGCCGGATCTCACAGGACGAGCGAGCGGGTCCGGGCGCTGCCGACGACGAGCGCGACAGCCGTGACCGCGTCGTCCGCGCACGCGACGGCGAGCGCGGCGGCCCAGCGGCGCGGACCGCGTTCGCGCCGCAGCACCTCCCGGCCGTGCCCGGCCGCCCACACGCCGGCCGCGACAGCGGCCTCGCGGCGTCGTCCGACGAGCGCGAACAGCCCGGCGGCGTAGAGCGGGACGCGACGGCGCGACCCGAGGAAGCTGCGGTCGACCAGCAGTTCGTCGCGCAGCTCCGGGACCTCGCCGACGAGCCCGGCGAAGCCGCCCGCCTGCCACGCGCGGCGCAGGTGGTCGCGGGCGTCGAACGGGAAGACGTGGTGGCGGACCTCGGCCTCGTCGACGTACCCGTGTGACCGGCCGGCGCGCCGCAGCCGCCAGCCGAGCAGCGTGTCCTCACCGAACCCGAGACCCCGCAGCCGACCGGCCCGGAAGTGGAGCCGGTCGCCGGCCTCGACGTCGAACCCCCCGACCGCCTCGTAGGCCGCCCGCCGGACGAACAGGTTGCAGGTGTCGTAGAGCCCGGTCTCCCCCGTCGTCCAGATCGACCGTTCGAGCAGGCCGCACGGACGGACGGGGAGCGTGCGGCCTTGGACGAGGTCGAGCCCACCGACCACCGCGTCGACACCGGCGGCGAGCCACCCCGGGGCAGGTACACAGTCGCTGTCGGTGAAGGCGACGATCTCGCCCGTGCTCTCGGCGATGCCCCGCGACCGGGCGGCGACCGCGCCGCGTCCCGCGCCGTCGAGCACGGTCACCGCGCCCTGCCGGGCCCAGCGCCGGGCGACGTCGCCCGAGCCGTCGGTCGACCCGTCGTCGATCACGACGACGTCGGCGCCCGGGCCGAGTTGGGGAACGAGCGCGCCGAGGCACCGGTCGAGCAGGTCGGCCCGGTCGCGCACCGGGATCACGACGGTGACCGACGCGGCGAGCGGCGACGCGGTCACGTCTTCGGGACGGCCCACGCCCAGGCGAACAGCGTGCCGTCGCCGTCGGTGGCGGCCAGGGCGAGACCGGCGTCGTCGAGCATGCGCGCCATCCGGCGGCGCGACACGCGGCTGCCCAGGAACTCGGCGGCGTTGCGGCCCCGGCGCTCGGGGCGGATGCCGGTGCGCTGCAGGAAGGCGAGGACGCTCCGCCGCACGCGCCAGCGCAGGTCGCCGGGCTCGTTGTTCCACTGGAACGCGACGACGCCGTCGGGTCGCAGGACCCGGCGGGCCTCGGCGAGGTAGGCGGCGATGACGGCCGGGTCGGGGATGTGCTGGAACACCGTGTAGGAGACGACGAGGTCCGTCGACGTGTCGTCGACCCCGGTGAGCGACGCGCCGTCGCCGACGACGAACGTCATGCCGTCGGTCGTGACGGCGGCGCGGGCCTGGTCGACCATCGACGGCGAGATGTCGACGCCGACGACGCGGTCGAACCGCGTGGCCAGTGCCGCACAGATCCGCCCCAGGCCACACCCGATCTCGACCGCCTGTCCGCGGCCTCCGATCGCGACCGGCGACGCGTCGACCACGCGCGCGGCGATCGTCTCGCCCGCGGCCCAGAACCGGTCCTCGTCCGGATCGTCGTACTGGAGGCTGGTGTCGACGAACCACATCGCGTTCTCGCGGGCGCGGTCGTCCCAGTAGGCGCGCATGCGGTCGACGGCGGGACGGGTCACGACGGCATGGTGCCGCCCCGGAGGCGTGCGGTGCCAGAGCGGACCGTCACGCCGCCACGCGCCGGGGACGGCGGATCGGTGTCGCGGAGACCCCGTGGAAGACTCCCGGCATGGGTCCGGACGCGCCGATGCACGAGGGGTCGACCGACCCCGCGCCGCCGGTCGTCGTCCCCGTGATCGGCGTGAGCCAGCGGTGCGGCACGCACGCCCTGGCCGACCTGCTCGCCGCGCACCCCGACTGCCGGCGGCCGACGACCCGTTCGGCGACGCGAGGAGGCGACTGGGAGGACCTGCTGCTCGAGCACGCCGACGCCCTCGCCGGCTACGCGCACCGGACCCGTCGCCGTTGGGACCCCGCCTTCGACGACCCCGCCGCGGAGGACCGACTGCTCGCCGCGCTGGGCTCGGCACTCGCCCGCTTCGCCGCCGACCCCTTCGGCGACGGCGACCCGGCCGACGGCACGCCCACCCACGTCGTGACCAAGTCGCCGACCACCGCCGGCCTCCACCTGCTCCCCCGGCTGCGGCCCGACGCCCGGCCCGTGCTCCTCGTGCGCGACGGCGCCGACGTCGTCGCGTCGGCCCGGGCCAGCTTCGGCGGGTCGGACGAGCGATGGATCCGCGTGTGGCGGCAGGGGGCGCGGG
Organism: Acidimicrobiales bacterium; assembly: GCA_041984725.1. Classification (GTDB taxonomy): domain Bacteria; phylum Actinomycetota; class Acidimicrobiia; order Acidimicrobiales; family Salinilacustritrichaceae; genus Salinilacustrithrix. The sequence continues at coordinate 16,784 of JBHIXO010000037.1, forward strand.
ACATCCGCGACTTCGCGACGACCCACCCCGGCACCGGTCTGGTCGTCCGCTACGAGGACCTGCTCGCCGACACCCGGGCCGTCGCCGCCGTCTGCGCGCACGTCGGCCTCGACCCCGATCGGCTCGCAGTCTCGTCGCTCACCGATCTCGGGGTGCGCGGATCGTCGCAGACGGCTGCCGCCGGGCTGCACTGGCGACCCGAGGCGCCCGCCGAGTTCCGGCCGGTCGGCCGGGGCGCGGCGTTGCCGTCGACGGTGCGCCAGCGCCTCGGGTGGCTCGCCGGTCCCGAGCTCGCGCACTTCGGCTACGACGTCCCGCCGGCCGGGTCGGCGGCCGCGCGGGCTGCCGGCCGGCGCGATGATGCCTTCGTCCACCAGATCCATCAGAAACTCGGCGTGCACCCCGCACAGTCGGCACATGTCGGCCAGCGACAGGCGCAGCTGCTCGTCCAGAACTTCGCCCTGAATACGCCGGCTCATGCCTCGGCCCTCGGATCGAAATGCATGGTGTCCGCCATCTGCTGGTACAGGGCCCGCCGTTCCGCCGAGTCGGCTCGGGGCAGCACCACCTTCAAGGTCACGATCTGGTCCCCGGCGGTGGCGCCCGGCAGGCCACGGCCCTTGAGGCGCAACCGGGCCCCGGACTGTGAGCCGGCCGGAATCTTCAGCTTCACCGGTCCGCCCAGGGTCGGGGTCGACAGTTCCGCCCCGAGCGCGGCTTCCCAGGGGGTCACCGGCAACTCGTAGTGAATGTCGGAGCCTTCGGCGCGGAACTCGGGATGCGGTACCAGCCGGAACTCGACGAACAGGTCAC
>JBHIXO010000038.1:0-17295 GCA_041984725.1 Acidimicrobiales bacterium
GCCCCATAGCGCCCTTGGCCTCCGACTATGCTCAGGCTGAACGGGGAATGGGGAGATTGTTCTCCCGTCCTTCTTATTCTCTGCATCCTCTGCGCCTCTGCGCGAACAAAATCTCTTGGCGTGAACCCAGCCTACCGCGCTGCCCGCGTCGGCGCATGAAAATCCGCCGGCTTGCCTACGATCCAGCGGAGGAACCGCGCCATATCGGGATGCGCACGCAGCACCGCGAAGTCCGCATAGTCCTGCGCCAGTTGCGCATTGGTGAGCGTCGCATGGATCGTGCGATGGCATATGGGGTGGACCGGCACCGTCTCACGCCCGCCTTCGCTCTTGGGCACGGGGTGGTGCCATTCCACCTTCACCCCCAGCGGCCGGCCGCATAGCGCACAGGCCGGCGTTTCCCCCGGTTCCGACCGCCCGGCGGCTGCGGCCAGCCCCGCCTTTCGCTTTACCCGTCCGACCATCGTTCGTGATATGGGAAGCCGACGCCAAAAGGAAAACGGGGCCCGGCATTGCTGCCGAACCCCGCCACCTTAAGCCAACTGGATCCGAGAGGGATCAGAAGTGTGCGACCACACCCGCCATCGGACGGAAGGAGTGGGCGTTGTCGAAGGTCGAAACTTCCATACGCAGACGCAGTGTTCGCCAGCCTGCTCGCCGGCGGCGTGGTCGGGTCCGTGGTGGCGTGCGTGGTCGGGATCCCCGCCCTGCGGATGCAGGGGCTGCTTCTCGCGGTCGTGACGCTCGCCTTCGCCGTGCCGGTGTCGAGCTACGCGCTCTCGTCCCGGTACGCACCGGCGATCACGCCCAGCCGCCTCCCTCGCCCCGAGCTCTTCGGCCGGATCGACCTCGGCGAGTCGTGGTACTTCTTCGGTCTGACGATGGCGTCCCTGGTCGGAACCCTCGTCCTGGTCCGCAACCTCGACCGCAGTCGCGTCGGGCGGGCGATCCGGGCGGTCCGGGACAACGAGCGGAGCGCGGCCAGCTACGGCATCGACGCGGCGCGGATGCGGCTGCTCGCCTACGGCATCGCTGGCGCGATCGCCGGTGTCGCCGGCGGGCTGTACGCCATCTCCCTGCGGGGCGTGGGTTTCGGAGCGTTCAACGCCAACCAGAGCGTCTCTGCCTTCACCATGGTCGTCGTCGGAGGCCTGGGGTCGATCCCCGGGGCCATCCTCGGCGCGGCCTACATCCAGGGCACGCAGTACTGGCTGACCGGAGCGGCCCAGTTCCTGGCCTCCGGGCTCGGGGTCCTGGTCCTGGTCCTGGTCCTCCCCGAGGGGATCGGACCAGCGCTGTCGGGTCTGTACCGGCGGATGCTCATCCGCTACGCACGTGCCCGGGACATCGCGCTGCCGGGCATCGTCGGCCGGGCCGGGGGTATGGGTGAGCAGGTCGAGGAGCCGACCACCGCCCGCGACCAGACGCAACCGTTGCCCGCACCGCCGGTCGCGTCCGAGGCGGTGCTCCAGGTCACTGGGCTCGATGCCTGGTACGGATCGGTGCAGATCCTCGATGGGGTCCACCTGTCCGTCGAGGAGGGGTCGGTGTACGCGCTGCTCGGCACCAACGGGGCCGGCAAGTCGACCGTGCTCCGAGCACTCGCCGGCGTCGGACCCCGCGCCGCCGGCACGGTCCGCTACCAGGGTGTCGACTTGTCCGACGCGACCCCAGCCGAGCGGGTCGCCGGTGGCATGACGCTGGTGTCGGGTGGCCACGCCGTGTTCCGCAACCTCACCGTCGAAGAGAACCTCCGGCTCGCCGGATGGATCCATGGCGACCGCAGCACCCGCCAGCAGGCGATCGACGACGCGGTGGCGCTGTTCCCCGTCCTGCGCGAGCGCAGCGGCACCGTCGCCGGGCTGCTCTCCGGCGGCGAGCAACACATGCTCGGGCTGGCCATGGCGCTTGCGACCAAGCCGACCCTGCTCCTCATCGATGAGCTCTCCCTCGGCCTGGCTCCCGCGGTGGTCCAGGAGCTGCTCGGCATGGTGGAGCAGCTGCGGGAGCGCGGCATGACCATCGTGTTGGTCGAGCAGTCGCTGCACACCGCGACGCAGATCGCCGACACCAGCACGTTCCTCGAGCGGGGCCGCGTGCGCTTCGTCGGCCGACCCGGCGAGCTCCTCGACCGGCCGGACCTGGCCCGGTCGGTGTTCTTCGACGCCGGCCCGCTCCCGTCCCGCACATCGACACGGCCGCAGACGGCTGAGCGTCAGGTGCTGTTCGAGGTCAGCGACGTGTCGGTCGACATCATCGGTCGCCGGGTCCTCGACGACGTCTCGTTCCGCCTGTTCGACGGTGAGATCTTGGGGCTCATCGGGGCCAACGGGGCGGGGAAGACGACGTTGCTGGACGTGTGCAGCGGGTTCCGGCCACCGGCATCAGGTTCGGTCTGGATGCTGGGCCACGACGTGACCGGGGATGCCGCCGCGGCACGCGCCCGCCGGGGTCTCGGCCGGGTGTTCCAGAACGCCCGTCTCTTCCCTTCGATGACCGTGCGCGACGCGCTGGCGGTCTCCGTCGACCGGTGGATGGACGTGCGCGAGCCGGTGGCACTGGCACTGCGCCTCCGTGCTGCCCGGCGCACCGAGACGGCCGTCAGCCGTCGCATCGAGGAGCTCCTCCAGCTCGGTGGCCTCGGCGAGTACGCGGACGTCCCGGTCGCCCATCTCTCCACCGGCACCCGCCGGTTGGTGGAGCTCGTCGGGGTGGTCGGCTTCCGCCCCCGCGTCTTGCTCCTCGACGAACCCACCGCTGGTGTCGCCCAGCGTGAGGCCGAAGCGGTGGCGTCGACGATCGACGAGTTCCGCAAGGAGCTGGGCATCGCCATGGTCATCGTGGAGCACGACATCCCCATGATCTCCTCCATCGCTGATCGCCTCGTCTGCCTCGACCAAGGTGTTGTGCTCAGCGAGGGGTCCCCGCAGGACGTCCTCCACGATCCTCGGGTGCTGGAGGCCTACGTCGGCGGACCCGCTCCGGAGCTTCCAGAGGAGACCACCGCCGGCACCTTCGTGTCCTGAATCGCACCTTGACGCCGCTTACGCCGGCTAGTAAGCACTTACAAGGGGATGGCGCCGGTGCCCACTGGCCAAGTCACTCGTCCGGGTGTGTGCACGAAGAGAGGATGACCGATGACGGACTTCGACACGACGGCGCTCAAGGAGCGGTACCGGATCGAGCGGGAGAAGCGACTGCGTCCCGACGGCCCGTCGCAGTACCAGCGTCTCACCGATCGTTTCAGCGCCGACCGATACGACCCGTACCTCCCGGTCGTGCCCCGCGACCCGGTGACCGATGACGTCACCGTCGCCGTCATCGGTGCCGGCTTCGCCGGAATGCTCACCGGTGCCCGGCTCGTCGAGGCGGGCATCCAGGACGTCCGCATCTTGGACAAGGCGGGTGACTTCGGCGGGACGTGGTACTGGAACCGGTACCCCGGCGCCCAGTGCGACACAGCGTCGATGGTGTACATGCCGCTGCTCGAGGAGACCGGGCACATGCCCACCGAGAAGTACGCGCACGGGCCCGAGATCTACGAGCACTGCCAGCGCATCGGCAAGCACTTCGGTCTGTACGACCACGCGCTGTTCCACACCGAGGTGACGTCGCTGGTCTGGGACGGAGACCGGGCCCGGTGGATCGTGGAGACCGATCGCGGTGACCGGTTCACCGCGCAGTTCGTGTCCATGGGGCCGGGGGTCCTGCACGTCCCGAAGCTGCCCGGCATCCCCGGCATCGACGACTTCGGCGGCAAGGTGTTCCACACCAGCCTGTGGGACTACGACTACACGGGGGGCGACCCGCTGGGTGCGCCGATGACCCGGCTGGCCGACAAGCGCGTCGGCATCATCGGGACGGGCGCCACGGCTGTGCAGTGCATCCCGCACCTGTCGCGCGCCGCGCAGGAGCTGTACGTGTTCCAACGCACGCCGTCCTCGGTGGACGTCCGGAACAACACGTCGATCGACCCCGAGTGGTTCGCCGACGTGACCGCCACCCCGGGGTGGCAGCAGCGTTGGCTCGAGAACTTCACCTTGAACCACACGGGCGGCTTCGCCAGCGAGGATCTCGTGATGGACGGCTGGACCGAGCTCGCCCACCGGATCATGGATCGCATAACCCGCATCGAGGGCGAGGTGACACCCGAGCGGGTCATGGAAGCGGTCGAGGCGGCCGACTTCGAGAAGATGGAGGAAATCCGGGCCCGTGTCGATTCCATCGTCGGCGACCCCGACACGGCCGAAGCGCTGAAGCCCTGGTACCAGCAGCTGTGCAAGCGGCCGTGCTTCCACGACGAGTACCTGCAGTCGTACAACAACCCGAACACCCACCTCGTCGACACCGACGGCAAGGGCGTCGAACGCCTCACCGAGAACGGTGTCGTGGTCGGCGGGGTCGAGTACCCGCTGGACTGCGTGATCTTCGCCACCGGCTTCGACACCGCCAGCGACCTGAGCAGCCGGGTGGGCGCCGACCCGGTCGGACGCGACGGGTTGCGTCTGTCGGAGTACTGGAGCGGAGGCATGCGGACCTTCCATGGGATGCAGATGCACGGCTTCCCCAACCTGTTCCTCACCCAGCTCGGCCACGGGGCCAACGTCGTGGCCAACGTCCCCCACAACTACGTCGAGCTGTCCCGAACCGTCGCCGCGGTCGTCCGGGCCGCCGTGGAGGGGGAGGTGCTCACCGTCGATGTGACCGAGGAAGCCGAGGCGCAGTGGATGGACCTGATCAGCGCCGACTCGATGGGCGGGCTCGGCGCCGCAGTCGGCTCCGCCGACTGCACGCCCGGCTACTACAACAACGAAGGCCACCCGGAGAGTGGCGGGTTCGCCAACAACATCGTCAAGGGACACCCCGGCGGGCCCATCGGGTTCTTCCAGCACCTGCAGAACTGGGCGGCGACCGGCTTCGACGGGCTGGAGATGTCGTGAGTCGCTCCACGAAGGTGTCGGTGGACGGCGCCGACCTGCACGTCGACGTAGACGGCGACGGCCATGCCGTCCTGTTCCTGCACGGCATGGGGTGCGACGCCACGGACTGGGAACCGCAGATGGAAGCGTTCCACGGAACGTTCCGGTGCATCGCAGTCGACCACCGCGGGCACGGTCGGTCGACCCGAGACGTGGGCGCAGGCCTGAGCCTGTCGGGCCTCGCCGACGATGCCGTGGCCGTGCTCGACGATCTCGGCGTCTACACCGCGCACGTGGTCGGGCTCTCCATGGGCGGGATGGTCGCCCAACAGCTCGCCCTCGCCCATCCCGAGCGGGTGTGCACCCTCAGCCTGCTCGACACCTTCTCTGATCCCGGTCCGATGGGCGACGGGCTGGGCGCGATGGCCGACAGCGTCGAGGCGGCCGGCATCGACGCCCTCGCCGGAGCCTTCGAGCAGCTCGTGTTCGCCGCCAAGACCCGGTCGGATCGTCCCGAGCTGCTCGCCCGGTTCGACCGCCAGTTCCGATCCAACGATGCCGCGGCGCTGGCCTCGGATCTGCGGGCCATAGCGGCCATCGACACGCACGCAAAGCTGGGCTCGATCCGGGTGCCGACGCTCGTGGTGGTCGGAGCGGAGGACCAGCTGACCCCGCCCGACCGTGGGGAGCTCCTGGCCAAGGAGATCCCCGAGGCCCGCTTCGAGGTGATCCCGGACGCCGGCCACTTCTCGAACCTCGAGGAGCCCGACGCCGTCAATGCCCTCCTGGCACGCCAGTTCGCCCACGACTGCGAGCACTGACCCGACCCCCCCCCCTTCACACAGACCGCCACCGATGGCGGCTGGAGGTACCGATGAGCACCGTCGACAGCACGATCAACTACAACGTCTTCGACCCGGAGATCCGCGCTGACCCGCACCCCACCTACCGCCAGATACGAGAGCAGGGGCCGCTGATCCAGAACCCGCTGACGGGCTTCTGGATGGCGACGTCCTTCGACGCCTGCCAGACGATCCTGCGCGACCCGGTCACCTTCTCCTCGGGCCAGCTCGGCATCGACCCGATCCGGAACTTCCTCGAAGCACCGACCATGTTGTTCTCCGATCCGCCCGACCACGAGCGGCTGCGAGCGCCGGTGCAACGAGCCTTCACGCCGCGGTCCGTGGCCGCCCTGGAGCCCCAGGCACGCGCACTCAGCGAGCAGTTCCTGTCCTCGTGGCAGCAGAACGAGCCCTACGAGGTCGTCGACGGTCTGAGCTACCCGCTGCCGGTCACGGTCATCGCCGAGATGATGGGCATCCCGTCGAGCGACCGCGAGAGCTTCCGGCGCTGGTCCGATGCGGCGGTCGCCTTCAACGCCATGGGCGAAGGCGCAGACTTGGCCGTGACGGAGATGGGCGAGCTGAAGGACTACCTCGCCGCTGCGGTCGAGACCGCCAAGCAACGGGGGGGTGACGACCTCATCCGCCGGCTCATCGACGCCAACGACGGCGGACAGCTGTCCGACGACGAGCTGCTCGCCTCCTGCGTCCTGCTGCTGGTCGCCGGCAACGAGACGACCACCAAGCTGATCACGAACGGGGTTCTGCAGCTCGCCCGTCACCCCGAGCAGCGGGCGCTTCTCGTGGAGGACCCGGAGCTGATTCCCGGGGCGGTCGAGGAGCTCTTCCGCTTCGACGGCACGGTGCAGTCCACCTTCCGGGCGGTCACCAAGGAGACCGAGGTCGAGGGCGTGACACTCTCGCCGGGCACGATGGTCCTGGTCATGGTGGCCGCGGCGAACCGGGACCCTGACCACTTCCAGAAGCCGGACGAGTTCGACGTCACCCGTCCCAACGCGCGGGAGCACATCGGTCTCGGGTTCGGTGTCCACTACTGCCTCGGCGCCGCGCTCGGCCGTCTCGAGACAAAGGTGGCTATGGAGGCACTGCTCGAAGCGGCTCCCGACTACCGCGTGGTGAACGACGAACTGCACTACGGGCCCAACTTCTTCCTGCGAGGGCTGGAACAGCTCGCGATCGCTCGCTGATCGATCGCGAGACGTCCGCAGTGCACGTGAGTGCGGACCGCCGGCTCGAACGGCTGCCCGTGCTGATCTTCTCCGTCCTCGGCCTGGTGCTCGTCGTCGGCGTACTTGCCGCTACGTCGTCGACCGAGGAGCAGGACCCACCGTCGTGGTACCCGCCGAGCGGTGCCGTCGTGGCGCCGGCCGTGGACACGTCGTCGCCCACGACGACGACGGGGCCCCGGATCAGCGTCGGACAGGACCGGAGCCGGACCGAACGCGAGCCGACGACGACTCCCACGTCGGAGGAGTCCCCGCCCGCGCAGACGGGAGGAAGCGAAGAAGCCGCGGCGCCCGGATGGCGGCTCGTGGCGACACTGCCCGCCCACCGCGGCGCCCTGTCCGGCCTGGAGTTGGTCACGGGCGGCGGCAACGAGACCTTTGTCGCCGCGGGCGCCGACCAGCACGGACCGCTCGTGTTGGCCGCGAGCGAAGCCGACGCTTGGCGGGCGCTTCCCCGTGCAGGTCTTCCTCCCGATGGCTACGCACGGGCCGTCGCCGCGACCCAGTACGCCGTCGTCGTCGCCGGCGCCGATCCCACCGGACCGGCTGTGTGGGAGCTGGCCGGCGACTCCTGGCGGCGAGCGCCCGTGGCAGGCGCCGGCGAGGGTCGCGTCGTCTTCGCCGACCTCGCGGTCCGCAAGGGCACCTGGGTGCTCGTCGGCTTCGACGGGGCGAACACGGGATTCTGGGTCAGGCCTCCGGGATCCGAGCGCTTCGCCGCCGTCCCCACCGGGGCGGTGACGGGACCAGCGGCCGAGCAGATGCTGGTGCGGGAGGTGGTCGCCACCGACGCCGGCTTCGTCGCCGTCGGGCAGGCCGGCGGCCGGGCGGTCCGGTGGTCCTCCATCGACGGGATCGACTGGTCCGGCGAGTCCTTGGTCGCCGGCGAGGGTGCGACCGCGGTGGGTGTCACCGCCGACGGGGGGACGACCGTCGGCTACGACGGGGCCGGTGGTGTGATCTGGGTCGACCGTCAGGGCCAGCGCACCCTCGTCCGCCTACCCGCGCCTTCGGGTGCACCACAGACCGCCGAGAGGGTCGCGAGTCGCTCCGGCCACACCGTCGTCTTCGGCCTCGAGGCCGGGGCCGTGCGCTGCTGGGAGACGGACGACGACGCGCGACCTCCCGAGAGGTGCGCTGACTCGACGGCGCTGGACTCGGCATCGTCGGTCGGCGCGGTCGTGGCCCACCGGGACGGCCTTCTCGGTGTCGGGCAGGTCCACCCGGCTGGGTCGGAGGCGGGACAAGTAGGGGTCTGGGCGCTCGCCGTCGAATGAAGACTCCATCTATGCCGTCGTCCGCATCGGGCGTTTGACGAGCGTTTACCCTTCTTGCTAGTAAGCACCTACACACAAACGATCCTTGGGGGAGCGATGAGTGAAGGGTCGGTCGACTCGACCGCCGACGTCCTGGCCATCGAGCGTGCCGTCACTGCGCACTTCACCAGGATCATGCGTTGGGCGGTGCCCCTCGGTGTTGCCGTGCTCGCCGTCACCCTGGTCGTGGCGACGTTGCCCGCAGAAGACGACCTCCAGACGGCGAGCGGGGCGACCGGGGCGAGCGAGTTCTCCGCCTCGGGCGGAGGGGCGAGCGCGACCGGCGGAAGGACCGTCGGCTCCGGTGGAGGAGTGGCGAGCGACGTCGCCTCACCGACCGGAGGTGAAGCGGCAGGTGGGGGCGCCGTGAGCGGCGGAAGTTCGGCCGACCCGGGGGCTCCGGGCGGTGCTGCCGCCGGCGCCGCGGCACCAGGCATCGCATCCGGGACGGCCAAGTCCGGCGTGGAGTGCGCCGAAGGCGTCCGACAAGTGGCCTGGTCCAAGTACGCGCCGACCTGCGTGGGGGCCTTCACCGGAGACAATGGCGGGGACACTGCCCCGGGTGTCACCGGGGACAAGATCAAGGTGGTCGTGGGGTTCGGTAACGCCGCGGCGAACTCGGCGATCCAGTCGCTCGCCGGTCCCGCCACGCCGAACGACAAGGAGTGGGCCGACACGATCGCGAAGTACGCGGCCTTCTTCAACACCCAGTATGAGACCTACGGGCGCGAGGTCGTCGTCGAGACGTACCAGATGAAGAGCGACTACGTGCTGGCCGACATGGGCCGCGACACGGCCGCCGCCCAGGCCGACGCGCAGACGTCGAAGAACATGGGCGCGTTCATCGATCTGACCGCGCTCACCAACACGAGCTCCCTGCCGTACGGGAACGCCCTCGCGGACCTGGGTGTCATCTCGTGGTCGTTCCCGCTTCGCACGGCCGACGACTACCAACGGCGGGCCCCGTACATGTACAACTTCCTTCCCGACGGCACGAAGTGGGCACGGTGGGCGACGAGCCTGGTCTGCCAGCGCATGGCGGGGATGCCCGCCGTGCACGCCGGCGGGGCGGAGAAGGGCAAGCCGCGCAAGTTCGGTGTCATCAAGGTCAACATCCCGGAGTGGAAGGCGGCCGCAGACCTCACCTCGTCGATGATGCGGGAGGAGTGCGGGGTCCAACCGGTGGAGCAGACCTACGAGTTCGACCTCGGCACCTTCTCCCAGTACGGGGCGTCGATGATGTCCCAGATGCAGTCGCAAGGGGTCACCACGATCCTCTGCGTTTGCGATCCGCTGGGGCCCATCTTCATGACCGACTCGGCGACCTCGTCGGAGTACTTCCCGGAGTGGCTCTTCCACAACCAGGGGATCGTGGACTCCAACTACAACCCGCAGCAGCTGGCGAACTCGTTCAGCAACGGCCCGGCCCTGCCGCCCGCAGCCGAGACCGAAGCCTTCCGCGTGTTCCGCATGGCATACCCGGGGGAGGACCCGCCGAGCCGTCCGTACTTCGGATGGATCTACGGGATCATGCTGCAGGTGTTCGGTGCCGTCCAGATGGCTGGACCCGACCTGAACCCGGCCACGTTCGCAAGCGGCATGGCCAGCCTGCCGGCATCGCTCCCGGGCGGCGACTACGGACCGTGGTTCGGTGACTCCTCGCTCCCCTTCGGCGGCACCTTCACGCCCTGGACCTCGTCGCAGGTCACTCGTTGGGGTGCGGACGCGCCGTCGCCGGATGGTTCGTCGTCGGGCTACTGGACGCCCTGTCCCGGGCCGGCCTACTACCCGTTCTCTCCTTCCGAGGGATGGGGTCCGGCGGACACCCAGCTCGAGTGCTGAACGGGAGCATGCAGTGACCCAGACCGACACCCACAGCGGACCTCGAGGGTCCGGAGGCCTCGATGACGCCGTGGCGGCGATCACCGGCCCGGTGGCCCGCCGCCTCACCGTGCGGTACCTCCCCGTGTACGCGGCGGTTGCCGTGATGCTCCTCGTGGCTGCCGTGGCCCCATCGCGCGTCGACGCGGGCGGTCTCGCCCCGGCACCCGACTTCGGTCCGACGAGCGACATCGCGGCGAGCGGCGGGGATGCTTCGACGGCAACGGACACCGGCTCGGAGGCCGGAACGTCGCCGCAAGCTTCGTTCACCCCGGTTCCGGTCCCCGCCCCGTCCGCCAAGCCGTCGTTGCCGGAACCGGCGGTGCTTCCAGACCCGGTCGCCGGCCCGGGCCAGGGTGGCGAGACGAGCGGTGGACTTTCGGGACCAGATCCCGGCGACTTCGCCGGTGACCCAGGCGAGGAGGGAGACGGAAGCGGCGGATTCTCCGGCGCCTCCGCGTGTCCGGTGGAGTTCGGCCAGGAACCCGAGGTCTCGCGAGGAGTGGCCGGCGTGTTGCTCTCCGCCGCTTCTCCGGCCCTCTCCCTGCTCGGTCCCTTCGGCCCCAATGCCGTACCGGCGCTCGGTCTGGCCTCACCGCTGCTACCCATCGTCGCGCCGGTGGCGGACAAGCTGGCGCCGTACATCAGCCTGTTGAACCCGTTGTTCCTGCAGGTCTCCGAGCTCGGCACGATGTTGTGGCAGGGGCCGCTCCAACCGCTCGAGGGTCCGTTGCTCCAGCTCAACGCGGCCGTCGTGCAACCACTGGAGGTGGAGCTGCTCGCCGCCCTGGCCGGCCCCATCGAGCAGCTGAACGCCACCCCCTTGACGCCGTGCCTGCAGCGCCTCGTCTACAACCTGGTGGCCCCGCTGCCCATCCCGACACCATGAGCTCGTCCTCCGTCGCGTCGCTTTCCTCGCTCGGCGCGCTCGGCCGTTCGCGGTCGGGCCGGCTGGGGACCGGCGTCGCAGCTGGTCTCCTCGCCTTCATCGTCGCGGGCGTCCTCCTGCCCGCCGGCCTGCCTCTCGGCGTGCTCCTCCTCGGTGTCGTGCTCGGGTCCCTGCACGGTCTCGCCGCCATGGGGATCGTCCTCATCTACCGGTCGAGCCGGATCATCAACTTCGCGCAGGTCGAGATCGGCGGCGTCGCCGCGGCCATGGCCGTTCTGCTCGTCACCGGCAACGACGTGCCGTACCTCGTCGCCGTGCCGGTGGGCATCGTGTGTGCCCTTGCCGTCGGTGCGATCGTGGATGCGACCGTCGTGAAGCGGTTGGCGTCGGCGCCCCGCCTCATCGCGACGGTGGCGATGGTGGGCGTCGGCCAGCTCCTCGGTGCGCTCCAACTCGTCCTGCCGTACCTGTTTAGCGACGACCTCGAGTCCTTCACGGCCTTCCGCACGCCCTTCGAGTTCAGCCGGCGAGTCGGACCCGTGCTGTTCCGCGGCGACCATCTCGTCGCGGCTCTGGCGGCGCTCGCGCTGTTCATCGGGATCAGCTGGTTCATCGGGCGCACCCGCACGGGGACGGCGATCCGCGGGGCTGCAGAGGCACCGGAGCGGGCCCGGCTCGCCGGGATCCCTGTCCGGCGGCTCTCGATGATCGCGTGGGTCGTCAGTGCTGGGCTGTCCGGCGTGGCGTCATTGCTCTCGGCTCCGGTCGTCGGGGTGAGCGTGGGGTCGATCGCCGGGCCCGCTGCGCTGGTCATCCCGTTGACCGCAGCCGTCCTCGCTCGGATGGAATCGATCGGCCGTGCCCTCGCCTTCGCCATCGGGTTGACGTGTCTCCAACAGGCGATCTTCTGGTCCTACTCGAGCAGCGCCGTCGTCAACCTCTTGATCTTCGGCATCGTGGCCGTCGGGCTCGCAGCCCAGCGAGGCGGCGCCGTGCGTGAGGGCGGCGATCTCGCCGGATCGGCGGCGGCGGCCGAACCGCGACGGCTGCCGGAGCGCCTCCGCCGGCACCCGAACGTCCGTCGGGTCGCGGCCACGCTGGTCGGGGTCGGGACCGTCGCGACCCTCGTCGTTCCGGCGGTGCTGTCCGACGCGAACGTCGGGCTCGCAGCCAACATCCTCGTGTATTGCATGGTCGTGCTCTCCGCCCTGGTGCTGACCGGCTGGTCGGGTCAGGTCTCGCTCGGCCAGTTCGCGCTCGTGGGCGTCGGCGCCGCGGCCACAGGCGCGCTGATCGTGGAGACGAACGGCGACCTGTTCCTCGAGCTGCTGATCGCCGCGCTCGTCGCCAGCGCGGTCGCGGTCGCGATCGGTGCGTTCACGACCAGGGCCTCGGGCATCTTCCTCGGCGTGGTGACGTTGGCCGCAGCCACCGCCTTCTCGTCGTACTTCTTCAGCGCCAACTACTTCCCGGTGTGGACCCCGGCGTCGGTTCCCCGTCCCGAGCTGTTCGGGCGCATCAGCATCGACTCGGCCGGCGCCTTCTACTACTTCTGCCTCGCCGGGCTCGTCGTGGTGGTGCTGCTGGTCGTGGGGTTCCGCCGCAGCTACGTGGGTCGCGTCGTCATCGCCGCCCGGGACAACGAGCGGGCAGCGGCGGCGAACGCCATCCACATCCCCCGCACCCGCCTGCTCGCCTTCGGGTTCTCCGGGTTCGTCGCGGGTCTCGCCGGAGGCTTCTACACGTTGAGCCTTCGTGGCTTCGGGTTCCAGGCGTTCACTGCCAACGAGAGCCTGCAGATCTTCCTTCTCGCGGTCATCGGCGGTCTCGGGTCCGTGTGGGGCGCTCTCGCCGGCGCGGTGTACGGACAAGGTGTCTTCTACTACACCTCCGGAGCGGCCGAGCTCCTCGGCACGGGTGTCGGCCTGCTGTTCGTGGTCCTGCTCTTTCCCGGCGGACTCGCGGAGGTCGGCTATCGACTGCGCGACCTCGCCCTCCGGTGGATACCAGGGGTCGCCGACGAGACGGAGGAGTCCGACACCGGTGGGAGACAGGACGCGACGTCCGTCTTCGCTCCTGTCGACTCGAGCGCAGGGATGCTGGGCGCCAGCGTGGCCGGCACGCTCATCGATCCCGCGCACGACCTGGCCGCACTCCGGTGGCAGGACCTCGAGTCCGGCTACGGCGAGATACAGGTCCTCTTCGGTGCCTCCGGCTCCGTGACCGCCGATGACACTGCCTGCATCGTGGGCATCAACGGGGTGGGAAAGACCACCCTGTTGAAGTCGATCGCCGGGGTGCTGCCCGTTCGTGGCGGTCGCATCGAGCTCTTCGGAGAGGATGTCACCGAGCTCTCCGCCGAGGAGCGGGTCCGGCGAGGCCTCGTCCTCGTCGTCGGCGGGGCTGGCGTCTTCCGATCGCTGACCGTGGAGGAGAACCTGCAGCTGGGCGCGTGGTCGAGGACGGACGGTCCTGACGCAGTCACAGCGACCCGGGGCCGGGTCGCTGAACTGTTCCCGATCCTGGACGAGCGCTCCACGACCCGTGTGGAGATGCTCAGCGGCGGCGAGCAGCAGATGCTCACCTTGGCCATGGGCCTGATGGCCGATCCCAAGGTGCTGCTCGTCGATGAGCTCTCCCTGGGACTGGCCCCCGTCGTCGTCGACAAGATCGTCACTGTCCTCAACCGCCTCCGATCCGAAGGCTTGGTCGTCGTCTCCGTCGAGCAGTCACCCACCACGGCATCTCGCCTCGCCGACCGGGTGCTCACCATGGCCCGAGGCCGGATCGTCTCGGCAGATCGAGCGGACGGTCGCCCGCCCGCCCGAACCCTCGTGTCCGCGACCGCAGAGATCGACCGCCGCCGAGTCGCGATCTCCGAAGAGGCGCGCCGGGCGTTGCGGGTGGACTCCGTGTCGAAGCACTTCGGAGGTGTTCGCGCCGTATCCGACGTCTCACTCGAGGTCCTCACCGGGGAGTTCGTGGGCATCATCGGAGCGAACGGCGCAGGCAAGACGACGCTGCTCGACATGCTGTCGGGCTTCCTCGTGCCTGACACCGGACGCGTCGAGATGCTCGGGTTGGACGTGACGAGCTGGTCACCGGACCGACGCGCCGAACTGGGGTTGTCACGGGTGTTCCAGCATGCCCGTCTGTTCCCCAACCTGTCGGTGCGGGAAACCGTGGCCGTGGGCCTGAGTCGCCTGTCGCCGGTGCGCGAACCAATCGCCCACATCCTGCACCTTCCCGCCGCGAGCCGCTCCGAAGCCTGGGTGTTCGAGCGCGTCGACGAAGTACTGGACCGCATCGGGTTGTCCGACGAGCGCGATACGCCGATCCGCGAGCTCTCGACGGGTACACGACGTGCCGTGGAGATCGGCTGCGTGATCGGCAACGAACCCGACCTGTTGTTCCTCGACGAGCCGACAGCCGGGATCGGCGCGCGGGAGACCGAAGAGCTTGCCGCCATGCTCATGGACCTGCACCAGAGCTCGGGCGCCACCTTCGTGATGATCGAACACGACGTGGAGCTGATCGCCCACCTGAGCGACCGGCTGATCTGCATGGACCTCGGTGGGGTGATCGCCGACGGCGATCCACCGTCGGTCCTGCGGGATGACCGCGTACTCGATGCGTACCTCGGGCCAGGGCACGACGGCGATCCTCGGATGGTCACATCCGTCGACAGAGGCCGCAGGCGTCGACCAGCGCCGCTGCGCCCCGATCCGGCCCTCGTGCTCGACTGACACACCACGCCTCACGGCAAGGACGAAAAGGGACACCATGACAGATCCACTACGGGACATGACGGCGCTCATCACGGGAGCGGCGTCGGGCATCGGCCGCGCCGGGGTCGAACGCTTCGCCGCCGCGGGAGCGCGAGTGGTGGCGGTCGACGTCGACGAAGAGGGTCTCGCGAAGCTGGCCGCCGACATCGGCGACGATGCCGTGAAGGCGGTCCCAGCCGACGTCACCGACGAAGAGTCCCTGGCCTCCGCGTTCAAGGCGGGGACCGAAGCTTTCGGGCCACTCGACTGCGTTTGGAACAACGCAGGCGTCGAGGTCATCGCTCCCCTCGCCATGTGCTCGACGGAGGAGTACCGGAGGGTCTTCGACGTGAACGTCCTGGGCGTCCTGCTCGGCACGAAGCTCGCGGCGGGGCAGGTCAGCGATGGTGGGTCGATCATCAACACGGCCAGCATCGCCGGCCTCTCCGGCATCCCGATGCAGTCCCTCTACGCCGCCTCCAAGGCCGCGGTCGTGAGCATCACCCGAACCGCCGCCCTCGAGCTCTCCTCACGGCAGATCCGGGTGAACTGCCTGTGCCCGGGCATCGTCGATACCCCCATGATCGGCAAGAGCCTGGGCGGCGAGGCCAGCCCCGAGCTCAAGGAGCTCGTCGCGTCCACGAACCCCTTCGGTCGCCTCGTCGAACCCTCGGAGGTGGCCCAGATCGCAGTCTTCCTCGCCTCGGGCAGCGGAACGATGATCAGCGGTCAGGCGATCACGGTGGACGGCGGGATGACAGCGGGCCCTCGGCTGGATGTCGCCGGCCTGCTCTCCTGACGACCGAGCCGGGTACGTCCACGAGACAGGCAGTCGGCCACGTCGCACGCCTCGCCCTCGGTGCGCCACCATGGTGGCCCGACACAAGGAAGGACGATGCATGCTCGTGCAGACAGAGCGGCGGAACCGGGTCGAGGTCATCACGATCAACCGGCCCGAGGCCCGCAACGCGATCGACTACGACACGTCCAAGGCCCTCGCCGACGCGTTCGACGCGGCCGAGGCCGACCCGGAGGTGTGGGCCGTGGTGCTCACCGGCGCCGGGGACAAGGCCTTCTCCGCCGGGATGGACTTGAAGGCCTTCGCCGGTGGCGGTGGGAACGTGATGGGCGTGAACGGCGGCTTCGCCGGCATCACCCGTCGCGACTTCCCCAAGCCCCTCATCGCCGCGGTCAACGGCCACGCCCTTGCCGGTGGTTTCGAGATCATGCTCGCCTGCGACCTGGTCGTCGCCGCCGACCACGCCACCTTCGGCATCCCCGAGGTGCAGCGGGGACTGGCCGCCGGCGCCGGCGGGCTCGTGCGTCTGCCCAAGCGCGTGGGCCTGGCCGTCGCGCTGGAGATGGCCATGACCGGTGATCCCGTCGACGCCGACACCGCGCAACGGCTCGGGCTCGTCAACCGCGTGGTGCCTGGCGACGAGGTGCTCGACGCCGCCGTGGCCCTTGCCGAGCGGATCTGCCGCAACGCCCCCCTGGCGACGCGGCTGTCGAAGCAGATGGTGAAGCGGTCGCTCGACGTCAGCGAGGACCAGGCCTTCGACCTGCAGGGGGACGTCCTCATCGAGGTCTTCACCTCGCCCGACGCCAGAGAGGGCCCGCGCGCCTTCGCCGAGAAGCGCGAGCCGAAGTGGGCCAGCGCATGAGTGGCGCCGGGACCGAGGTCGGCATCGACGCGCCTCGGGGGCCCCTGCCCGCTTACGTGGCCGAGCCGGACGGCGACGCGGTCGCCCCGGCAGTGATCGTCGTCCACGACGCGTTCGGGATGACCACGGATCTGCGCAACCAGGTCGACTGGCTGGCCGGTGAGGGGTACCTCGCCGCCGGCCCCGACCTGTTCCACTGGGGCGGCAAGCTGCGCTGCATCCGCACGGTGATGGGGGAGATCTCCGCTGGCGCCGGACGGTCGTTCGACGAGGTCGAGGCCGTCCGATCGTGGCTGGTCGCCCATGCGCGTTCCAACGGCAAGGTGGGTGTCATCGGGTTCTGCATGGGCGGCGGCTTCGCCCTCGTCCTCGCCCCTGGACACGGCTTCGACGCGGCCAGCGTCAACTACGCCAGCTCGCCGAAGCGCACGTACACCGCCGACTTCCTCCGGGGGGCGTGCCCGATCGTGGGCAGCTTCGGCGGGCGCGACCTCATGCTGCGGGGCGCGGCCGACCGGCTGGAGGCCTCCCTCACGGAGCTCGGGGTCGACCACGACGTGAAGGAGTACGCCCGGGCCGGTCACTCGTTCCTGAACGACCACGACCCGGCGGACCTCCCGCTCGCGGTCTCGGTGCTGATGAAGCTGCCGCTGCCGGGCATGGGCTTCCACGAGCCGTCCGCGGCTGACGCCAAGGCGCGGATCGTGGCGTTCTTCGACCGCCACCTCCGGGCATGACCGCCACCGTGCAATACAGGAGCTGACCATGAC
>JBHIXO010000039.1:0-17165 GCA_041984725.1 Acidimicrobiales bacterium
CCCCTGCATCCGCAGGGCGGGGATCCCGACCACGCACGCCACCACGGACCCGACCACGCCGCCGGCGAGCAGGCTGGCGAACACATCCCATCCAGCGGTGGAGAGAAGACCGGCCGTCACGCCGGCGCCGAGGCCGGCGAACGCGAACTGCCCGAGGCTGATCTGGCCCGACCACCCGCTCAGCACCACCAACGACAGGGCGACCATTGCGAAGATGGCCATGTTGGTCACCAGCCCGCGGTCGGAGGCGCTGGCGACGTTGGCGACCCACCAGACGGCCGCGACGCCGAGGGCGGCGAGAGCCAATCGGGTGGCACGGGCCGGGGGCAGCCGGTGCGCCTGGCGGGGCAACGGGACGGCAGAGCCGACGAGGTCCGTCGTCGTCGAAGCGACGTCGCGGCTGATCTCCTTGCGCTGGAGCAGCAGCGCGACGGCCACGACGACGAACAGGACGACATCGACGGCGGCGGAACGGGGGTACGACCAGAAGACGAGCTCCCGGAAGACGCCGAGCCCGAGGGCGGCGAGCATCGCTCGGGGCAGGCTCGTCATCCGTGCGATCACCGCGGCGGCCAAGGCCGGCAGCAAGCTCGACGGCCCACCGATCGAACCCAGGCTGATGCCCTGGAGTGGCGTGGTGAGCACGGCGCTGATCCCCGACAGCGTCGCTGCGACGACCCACGTCACCGCCGATACCCGGCCGACAGGCACTCCGAGCAGCACCGCCCGCTCGGCGTTGTCCGCGATGCCGCGTGCGGCGATGCCGAGATCGGAGCCGCTCAGGTAGCGGTGGAGACCGAAGGCGACCGCAGCGACGCCGAGGGCGGCCACGAGGTGGTCGGCCCCGAGCACGATGGGCCCGATGTCGACGCTCACGCTCCAGGGGAAGGAGAACCGGGAGAACGGCGCCAGGTCGTCGTCGAACAGCGACGGCGCACCCACTTGGAGCCCACCGAAGAGCTGGGCGAGGCCGATGGTGGCCACCGTCAGCAGCAGTGCCGAGCGGCCCCGCAGCCGTGCGACGACCGTGCGTTCGACGACCAGACCGCTGAGGGCGGCGACGGCGATACCGATGCCGATACCGACGAGGTACGGCGCCTCCCAACCGGTGACGACCAGCACTGCGACGGCCGCGGCGAGGCCGCCGATCTCGGCCTGGGCGAAGTTCACCGCGCCCGTGGCCCGGAACACCAGGATCAAGCCCATCGCGGTGAGCGACACCAGCGCGCCCTGGGTGAGCCCGAGGACGATGACCCCGAAGGGTGCACCACCCGGGAGCACGATACCGGCGATGACGAGAGCGAGGACCGCAGCGGCGGGACCGCCGGCGCGCCGCGAGGCGGCTCCCCCGATGCGCAGGCTCACGACCGACCCGCGGCGAAGCTGGTGACCTGGCCGGCCACCGTGGCGCGCCGGTCGGCCTCGGCTGCCCGCATGTCGAACTGGACGAGTTGGTACGGCTCGGTCGCGTCCCGCCACCTTTCGATCGCGCCGGCGGCCGGGATCGAGACCGCTCGCGCTGCCTTGGTGCCGCCCGGGTCGATCGTGCCGATGAGCCGATCCAGGCCCTCGGCGTGGCGCTCCAGGTCCTTCGGCTCGCTTCCCGGGGCGAGGAGCACGTCGACGAAGTTGACCCGGCTGCGGACCCGCTCGGGCCGGCTGGCAAGCGCCCGTCGCAACGGTTCCAGCTCGTCCGGAGTGACGCCCACGCCGACGAGCTGCCCGACGCGGCGGCCAGCCAGGGCTCGCTCGACCGCGGGCAACAAGGCGGCGGCCCCGCCCCGCAGAGCGGCTCCAGAGGACGCGTCGGCGGGATCGTCGAGGATGATCTCGAAGCCGGACACCTGGGGCAGCGAGCTCACGACCTCGGCGACCCAGTCCGCGAATCGCCGGGGCGACGAGCGCTCAGCCGTCGAGGCAGCGGAGGCGACGAGACGGACGATGACGGCGGTGTCGGGATCCTGGGTCCGGTCGACGACGGTGCGCCACAGCTCATCGGACATCCCGCTGCTCCACTGAACGCTCATGGTGCTCACCGGCACCCCGGCCGACTCCGTGCCGGAGGGTTGCTGGGCCCGGCGGATCAGCTCGGCCTCGATCCGACCGATGCAGTCGAACACCGGGATCTGCTTGGCGAGGTCGAGGACCGGCTGCAGGGAGGTGACGAGGAACTGCGTGCCGGTGAGCGCGGCCTTCCCGAGTGGTTCGAGCAGCGGCTGCAACGGTTGCACCAGGCGCCCCTCGATCTCGACGATGGGTCCGAGGACGGGTGCCGAGAGATCACCGAGTTGCACGAGCAGCGTCTCGGCCGCCGGGACGAGGGGGAACACGGCCGGGAGGACCGGCTCCAGGAGGGGCAGCGCAGCGAGCGCGGCGGGGACGAAGGGCCCGATCACCGGGAGCACCGGGCTCGCCAACCGGAGCACCGCCCCCGTCGGCAGCGTCGCCGTGCCGGCGTCGGGTAGCGGGAGCGGGCAGTCGCCCGGCTGCGGCGCGGGATCCCCGGGAGGTGACGGATCGATCGGGCTGATCGGGCGAACTGGCGGCGTCGAGGGGGCCCCCGGTTCGGTCGCGGCGCCGGGCGACCCCGCACCGAGGCCGGGCGCTCCGGACGGCGACGCGGACCCGGCGGGCGGCGGCGCTGACGGCGCAGGTGGCAAGGCCACCGAGGACCCCGTGGGCGATGCAGTCGAGCCCGACGTGTCCAGCCCGGCGAAGTCGAAGGGGGCGACGTCGGGCACGGTCGAGGGTGCGACGGCGAGCACGCCGCCGACCAGGGCGACCCCCACGGCGACCCCGAGGTAGCGGCGGGCCCATCGTCCGAGCACCCGCTCGGTGGCCAGGGCGACCGGATCGTTCTGCGGCTCCAGCCCGAGGTGGGTCGACGGTGCCGTCATCGGAAGCACCCCAGCTGCCCCGAGCCCCAGCTTCCGGGATCATCCAACGGGAAGCTCACGCCCCCCTCGCAATCCACCCAACCACCTGGTCGGCCGTTCTGCGACGGCTTGTCCGTCTTCCACCAAGCGACGCCGGTGCTGACGACCGGGGTGAACGCGCCGGAACCGAAGCGCCAGTCGCCCAGGTCCCCTCCCGGGAGCGACGGGGGCATCGAGAAGACGCCACCGAGGTACGAGGCCGGGTTCAGATCCGGGCCGGCGGACTGTAGGGAGCCGAAGACGTGCAACATCGTCGCGTACGCCGCCTGGAAGTAGATGGACCTGGGCTCCCCGTCCGGATCGACGAGCTTGTAGGCGGCGTACGCCTCGGTCTGCTCCTTCGGCCGCAGCGGCGGGCCCGGTGCGATGGCGTGCGCGAACTGGGACTGATCGGCCTGCTGGTCGATCGCGTCGTACTGGTTCTGGAAGATCCACTCCGGCCGGTAGTCCTGGTCGGACGCCTGCTGGCTGATGAAGATCGGCATCAGCGGATCGCAGAAGCAGATGACCGTGGTGACCCCGGCGTCGCGCATGCGGGCGACCGCCGAGGAGGCGTCCTGTTGCATGGTGCCCAGGTTCTCGGCGTAGGTCACGAAGGCCGCCACGTCGACGCCGCACTGCGCCGAGAGCCTCGCCTTGATGTCGTCGGCCACCTGCAGCCAGGTCGGGAACTCAACCCCGACCAGACCGAACACCCGCTCCTTGCCGTGCATGGCGGGATCGCCGGCGAAGGTGGCAGGCATCCCTGCCATGCGCTGGCACACGACGTTCGCCGCCCACTTCGCCCAACCGGTGCCGCTGATCCACCAGTTGATCGCGTACGGCGCGTTCTGCTCGTAGTACTCGTCGGGGTTGAGCGGGAACCCGTAGGCGATGATCCCCTCATCGAACAGGGCCGCGGAGTAGAACAGCGAGCCGGCGCTGGGGAACGTGATGTCGATGAAGGCACCGAGCCCCCGAGCGGTGGCGGCGTCGGCCTGGGCCAAGGACTGGTTGTTGCCCAGGTCTTCCTGGAGGTAGTCGCTCTGGCCCTGGTAGGGCACCACCTCCACCTTGCGCCCGTACAGCTCGTACTGCTGGTTGAACAGGGCCGCGTAGGTCTGCAGGTCGGCGATGTACTCATCGTCATTGGGCACCGCTTCGCCGGCCAGAGCCGAGATCGCCGCCTGGGACGCCGTGTTCTGCCGCCGGTACACGAGGGTGACGGTGTCCCCGGTTACGCCGGGGGCCGTGGCACCGCCGTTGTCACCCTCGAAGGGAGCAACACAGGCCGGCGAGTACTTGGTCCACGGCACCTGCCGGTCTCCCCCGGCGCACCCCGACGACGACGCCGGTTGTCCCGGCCCGCCGCCGGCGGCGCCCTCACCGGCTCCCGTTCCGCCGCCGACTCCCGCTCCGCCGCCGGCCGGCGCGCCAGCGGTGGATCCGCCGGCGGGTGCGCCCGGCGTCGCCACCGCCGAGGACTCGCCTCCGCCCGTTGCCCCGGTCCCGTCGTCGGACCGGACCACCGACCCGGAAGCGCCGGGAAGCGACGAGGCCTCCTCTGCGTCGCCCGACCCGACGATCGCGGCGATGATGCCGCACACCAGCAGCACGGCCACGATGGGCAGGCCCCGGATGCCCAGACGGGCGAGGTGCGCTTCTACCCGTGACTCGAGCTCGACCGGCTCGAGATCGTGGAGCGCCGGCTCCGAAGAGAGATCCATTGGTGCGAACAGCTCCTAGCGACCGGCCTCTGATCCGACGCCGGACTCGTTGGACGTGGTGAGATGATGTGACGGAATCGTGTCAACGGGCAGGGTTCGTCATCTGCGCTGTGATCCCCTTCCTGCGCCGTCGTGGTTCACAGACGGGCCGTCCGGCTGCTTCGTCGAGCCGAGGAGCTCAGCGGGCGCCAGTGAGTGACGCGTCGACGTGCACGTCGACAGTCGACCCGTCGGAGAGCGCCGTGAACCGGTAGTCGTCGAGCGGGAAGCTGGCGGTGGCCTGGACCGCCTCGGCGCTGCTGGTGGGACGCAGGTACGGCACGTCTCCTCGCTTGTCGAAGTAGTAGCTGTTCGCCGTTGCGCACTGACCGCTCAGGAAGAGCGAACCCTCGAAGTGATCGCGCATCGATTCGGTCCACCGGTCACAGGCCTCGTCGCGCACCTCGACGCTCGTGGCACCGAGGCGCTGCGCGGCGGTGATCACGCGGATGGCGTGGGCCGAGGCGATCTCGACCAGCTGGTGCCAGGTGCCGCCGATCCAGCCGTAGGGGCCGAAGACGATGAAGTGGTTGGGCAGGCCCGGGAGCGAGACGCCCTCGTAGGACTTCAGGCGCTCCTCCCGGTAGAACGTGGCGAGATCGAACCCGCCGCGGCCGCGGACCGGCGTGCGCTCGTAGATCTCCGGGTCGGTCGCCATCCGGAACCCGGTGGCCAGGACGAGCACGTCGGCCGGGCGGACGAGCCCGTCACGGGTCCGCACGCCGTCGGACGTCACCTCCTGGACGGGCGTCGTGACCAGGTCTACGTGGTCTCGGGTGAACGTCTTCAGGTAGCTGTTCGACACCGACGGGCGCTTGCACCCGAAGCCGTAGTCGGGCGTCAGGGCCGCCCGCAGCTGCGGGTCGCGGACTTGGAGGCGGTACCAGATGCGGCGCAGGCCGGAGGCCACGGCATCGGAGATCGACAGCTTCCGCCGGTACCGGAGGGCAACCCCGATGAAGACGCCCTCGGCGATCCTCGTCGAAGCCCGCCGGGCCAGTTCCTGCACGACGGGGAAGCGCCGGAACAGCCGGCGGAGCGGGCGCGGCGTGGGGAGATCGGGCTTGGGGGCGACCCAGATCGGCGTCCGCTGGAACACGTCGAGGTGGGCCACGTCGTCGGCGATCTCGGGGATGATCTGCACGGCGCTCGCACCCGTGCCGATCATCGCCACCCGCTTGCCCCGCAGGTCCAGGTCGTGGTCCCAGGAGGCAGTGTGCATCGTGGCGCCGGCGAAGCGCTCGACCCCGGGGATGTCGACCGGCTTCGGGTCGACGAAGGCGCCGATGGCGGAGATGACATAGCGAGCCGTCACCTCGCCCTGGGGGGTGTCGAGCCGCCACAGGTGGCACCCCTCGTCCCACGTCCGGGACCGGACCTCGGAGTCGAGGCGCACCCGCTCCATCACCCCGTACTTGTCGGCCAGCCGGCGGATGTAGGCCATGATCTCCTCGCCCGGGGCGAACACGTGGCTCCAGTCGGGGTTCAGCTCGAAGCTGTACTGGTACACCTGGGCCGGCACGTCGGACGCGATGCCCGGATAGGTGTTGTCCCGCCACGTCCCACCGATGTCGGCGGCGCGCTCGAGGAGCACGAAGTCCTCGATCCCCGCCTCCCGCAGCTTGATCGCCACACCGATCCCACCGAGACCGGCACCGATGATCACCACCTCGTGCATCGGCTCCTCGACCACATCGGGCGTGTCCCCCTCGCTCATCGGGGGACCGCGAACATCTCGACAACCGTTCCTGACGTCACGGCGAACTAAGCTAGTACCTACTAAGGGGGTCCTCCAAACTCCCCAGCGGAGCGCAGTGAGATCACTCGGGCTCGCCGCTCGGATCAGCCGACAGGCCGTAGAAGATGACGTCGACCAGCTGTGTGGCCGTCGCCGGGATGTCGCGCTCCTCGCCGCCGAAGTGGCTGTCGAGCGCCAGCGACATGCAGGTGCCGAGGACTGCCACCGTGACGGTGCGCGCGTCGAAGTCCCGGTGCGGCCAGGTGGGAAAGGCCGCGCTCACCACGTCGGTGATCGCCGTGACGAGTGCATCGACCGTCGTGCGGTAGAAGCGCGTCCCGGTGCTGCGGTCGGAGAAGAGCACCGCACCGATCAGGGGCATGACGTCCATCATCGTGGTGAGCAGCTCGACGAGGAACGCCTCTGTCAGCTGCCGCTGGGATTGGCCGCCGGCATCGAAGTCGGGCAGCTCCGCGCCGGCATCGATCACCTTCGCGGCGATCCGGTTCAGCGGTTCGATGACCGCCTGTTCGAAGATCTCGTCCTTCGACGAGAAGTGCTGGTAGAGGAGCGCCTCGTTCACGCCGGCGACCTCCGCGATGCGCCGGGTACGGGCACCGTTCAAGCCGTCGGCGAGAAAGACCTCACGAGCCGCCTCGAGCAACTGTACGCGCCGGTCCTCGGCGGTCAGCCGGCGCTGCGGAGTCGTTCGAGTTCTCTGCGTCATTGCATCTCCAATCAACTCGACGAGTCCGTCGGAACGGGCGCCCGCTCGTGGGGATCACGAGGTTCGGACGTCGAAGGTACTGATGTCGTCCCGCTGACGGCGGCGAGACGGGGGAGCCGGTGCTCCGCCGCGGGTGCTGCAACAGGCGCTGCATCGGGAGATCGCCCGACGTGTTCGGTCCGTGCCACGGACCCGACCGTGTAGCCGTTCACGCCTGAGCGACCCCGGACGACTGGCACAGGCCTACGCCGCGTCCCGCTGCGCTTCGAGATCGGGGTGGAGGCGTGGCTCGGCCTCTGCCGCCGTCTTCGGGCCCCGGATGGCGGTGAACGCAGCGGCGAAGACGCAGACACCCGCCCCGAGCAGGAGCGCCGGGGTCATGCCGTCGACGAACGCGCCCCGGGCCGCGTCGACCAGGGCGACACCGTCCGGTCCGAGCTGACCCGCGACCACCAGCGCCCCACCGATGCCTTCCTCGACCGCCTCGGCTGCCTCGCCCGGCAGGCCCGCCGCCGCCGCCTCCACGTTGGTCCGGTAGGCCGCGTTCAGCACCGAGCCGATCAGGGCGATGCCCACCGCGGCGCCCAGCTCGCGGACGGTGTCGTTGAGGGACGCCGCGACGCCCTGCTTCTCGTCGGGGAGCGACGAGGTGATGGCGGCGGTGGACGGGCTCATGGTCAGCCCGATGCCGGCGCCGAGGATCAGTGTCGCCGGCAGCACGCTGACGAAGCCGCCGTCGACGTCGGCCATCGAGGCGAGCACGACGAGACCCGCGGCGATGGTCAACGTCCCGATCACCAGCGTCCGGCGGAAGCCGACGCGCTCGGCGATGCTCGGCGCCACCGTGGACAGGGGCAGCATCATCACCGCCATGGGCAGCAACGCCGCGGCGGCGGCCAGGGCCGAGTACCCGAGCACCGCTTGGAGGTACTGCACCAGCACGAGGAACAGCGAGAACATCACGGCGAAGACGACGAAGAGGTTGAGCGACCCCGAGGCCAAGCCGCGGATGGCGAAGACGCGCACGTCGAGCAACGGGTGTGGCGTGCGCCTCTCGACCATCACGAACGCCACGGTCGAGGCCAGACCGACGGCGAAGGCCACGACCGTGATCGCCGCCGTCCACCCCTGCTCGGGGCCTTCGTGCAGGGCGAGGACGAGGCCACCGACCGCGGCGACGGCCAGCAGCGATCCGCGCACGTCGAAGCCCGCCTCGGCGTGCTCGACGGAGTTCGGGACGAACACCGCTGTCGCCACGAACGACACCACGGCGAGGGCCACCGGCAGGGCGAAGACCCACGGCCAGGTGACGTTGTCGATCAGCGCGGCGGACACGAACAGTCCGATGATGCCGCCAGCGCCGGCGAACCCGGCCCAGGTCCCGATGGCCTTGGCCTGCTGATCCCGGGGGAAGCTGGTCGTGATGACCGACAGCGTGACCGGCATGATCATGGCGGCAGCGAGGCCGGCGACGACCCGGAGCCCGATCAGGGTGGTCGCGCTCGTGGCGAAGGCGGCGGCGAGGTTCGACAGGGCGAACAGGACGAGCCCCGTCAGCAGGATCGGCTTGCGCCCCCAGCGATCGCCCACCGCGCCCACGGGCATCAGGAGCGCAGCCAGGGCCACGGTGTAGCCGTTGATGATCCACAGCAGCTGGCTCTGGGTGGCCCCGAGGCCCTCGGCGAGCGCCTGCTGCGCCACGTTCAGCCCCGACACCGAGGAGACGACGGCCACGAGGGCAACGCACATGGCGGCCAGCACGAGGCGGCGACGACCCGCGCTCACCACGACCTCGTCGTCTTGGTGAGGGGATGGTACGTGCGGCTCGATGTCGGGCGCGCCGCGCTGGGAATCGATGGACATGGCGTCTCTCTCGTCGGGGGGACCGGGACGGCCAAACTCTAGGACGCGGTGTTCACAACTGGACAGCGCGCCCTGTTCGGTCGCCCCTCGGTAAGGTCGGTGCTCGATGTCTGCCCGCGCGGAGCTCGACCCTCGTGTGCTCCGCACGCGCCGCCACGTCCTGGCAGCGGCACGCGCCGTCCTCGTCGAAGAGGGATGGGAGCGGGTGACCGTGACGCGGGTCGCGGCTCGCAGCGGCTACGCCCGCACCACGCTCTACCGGCATTGGCCCCAGCGACTCGACCTGCTCCGGGATCTCATCACCGACGAGGTGCACCTCCTGCACACCGTTCCCACGGGCGACGTCCGAGCCGACCTGGTGGCCGAGCTCGAAGCCTTCCGGGTGGCGATCACGACGACGGGCCTGGGCAGGGTGATGATCGCGATCGGGCAGCAGGCGAGCGACGACGGCGAGCTGGCAGAGCTGAGCTCGGCGGTCCGCGCCGACGGCACCCGGGTCCTCGACGAGATCATCACCTCCGCCGTCGCTCGCGGTGAGCTCCGCGCCCAGCTGGACCCGGACGTGGCCGTCGCCCAGCTGGTCGGACCGGTGCTGTTCCGGTACCTCTTCGACAGCCACGACGGCATCGACGGTGCCTTCGTCGTGACCGTGGTGGATCTGTTCCAGCGCGGTGCGTCGTCTCCTGCGGACCACTGAGGCGGCCGACGTGCGGTGATGGCGTCCCCTCAGGGGGAGACGAGGAACCCCTCGTAGTCACCGGCGGCGACGTCCTCGCACCTGGCCCGGTAGTTGGCGAGCCCGCCCACGTAGGGCATGAAGACCCGCTTCTTGCCCGGGATGTTCGCGCCCAGGTACCAGGAGTCGGCGCGGTTGAACAGCCCGAACTGCGATGCCTCGGCGACGTGGCCGGTCCAGGCGACCTCGGCCTCGGGCGTCGGCTCGATGACCCGGCGGCCGGTGCGGCGCAGGTCCTCGATGCACCGGGCGATCCACTCGACGTGCTGCTCGATCGAGGTCGGCATGTTCGTGAGCACCGACGGGCTGCCCGGCCCGGTGATGGTGAACAGGTTCGGGAACCCCGCCACCTGCAGTCCCAGGTACGTGGCGGGACCGTCCGCCCACTTCTGCTCGAGGGTGAGGCCGGCCCGCCCGGTGATGCCCATGCGGACCAGCGGGCCGGTCATGGCGTCGAAGCCGGTGGCGAACACGATCGTGTCCACCTCGTGGTGGCCCGCGGACGTCTCGACGCCCGTCGGAGTGATGCGGGTGATGCCGCCGTCGGAGATGTCGACCAGGGTGACGTTGTCCCGGTTGAACGTCTCGTAGTAGCCGGTGTCGATCGGCGGCCGCTTCGCACCGTACGGGTATCCCTTCGGGCACAGCGCCTCGGCCACCTCGGGGTCGTGCACGACCGAGCGGATCTTGGAGCGGATGAACTCCGCCGCTGTCTCGTTGGCCCGCTCGTCGAGCAGCAGGTCGAAGAAACCGCCCCACAGGAACTTGAAGCCGCCCTCCTCCCACAGCGCCTCGTAGATCGCTGTGCGCTCCTCGTCTTCGAGCTCGAGCGCCGACCGCGACGACGGGGTGTACGGGAACCCGGCAAAGGACTCCTTGGTGGCCCGGACCACCTCGTCGTAGCGGGACTTGATGCGCACCCACTCGTCACGGCCCATCGGGCGGTCGCGGGCAGGCACGGTGTAGTTGGGCGTGCGCTGGAACACGTAGAGGTGGTCGGCATCACGCGCGATCACGGGCGCGGCCTGGATGCCGGTGGAGCCGGTGCCGATCTGGGCGACCCGGCGGCCGGTGAAGTCGACGCCGTCGTGGGGCCAGCGGCCGGTGTGGAACCACTCACCGCCGAAGTCCTCGAGGCCCGGCACCGAGGGCACGTTGGCCGCGGAAAGGCATCCCACGGCGGTCACGACGTAGGTGGCCGCCAACGTGCGACCCGTGTCGGTGCGGACGATCCAGCGGGACGCGTCGTCGTCCCAGGTCATGGACTCCACCCGGGTGTCGAAGGCGAAGCTGCGGCGCAGGTCGAGGCGGTCGGCGGCGAACTCGAGGTAGCGCAGGATCTCGGGCTGCTCGGGGTACCGCGACGACCAGTCCCACTCGTCGAGCAGGATCTGGGAGAACGTGTAGCAGTAGTAGAAGCTCTCCGAGTCGCACCGGGCGCCGGGGTAGCGGTTCCAGTACCACGTGCCACCCGGCCCGCCCCCGGCCTCGATGCCGACGACGTCGAGGCCGAGCTCCTCCCGAGCTCGGTGGACCATGTACAGACCGGAGAACCCGGCCCCCACCACGATCATGTCGTGGACGTCGTCGAACTCGTCTGCGGCGCCCATGCGCAACCCCCTCGTGTGCCCGCTGGCGGCGGGACGGCCCGAGACAGCATACACCTGTCGTGTCGCGCCTCGGGGTTCCGTGACCGATACCACGATACATTGTTGCATCCGTGTCGCACTGTTCGGGTAGATTGTGCGGCGCTCGCACGAATCGTCCGCATGGAGGCTCCGATGACCGCAACGCTCCGCCGCCCGCCCGAGCCGGTTGCTCCCCGGCACACCGAGTTCGACCTGTCGACCCCTCGTGCCCACTGGCTGGTCGACGACGCGCAGGCCACGCACACGTTCAACGTCGGCAACCTGCTGTTCCCCACCGGTGAGCGGTTCTTCAACGACTCACTCCGCAACGCGCTTCCCTACGTCACCGATGAGCGCATCCGCACCGAGATCCGCGGCTTCCTCGGCCAGGAGGTCACCCACGGCAACGAGCACGAACGCTGCGTGGCCCGCATGGAGGAGCACGGCATCGACTTCCGCCGTGAGCTCGAGCTGTTCGAAGCGTTCCGGCGGCGGTTGAACGACCGGGTGCGGTCGCTGCCCGAGCCGCTGCGCAAGCAGGCCGTGCTGCTGATGGTGGCCACCACCGCCGCCGCCGAGCACTTCACCGCATCCCTGGCCGGGTACGTGCTGTCCGACAACACCTGGGCCGAGACCGACGTGGACCCGGAGATGGCGCACCTGTTCCTGTGGCACGCCTCCGAGGAGATCGAGCACCGCCACGTCGCCTACGACGTCTACCACCACATCGGCGGCGGCTACCTGCGCCGGGTCGCGGCGATGGTGCCCCTCGCCAGCCTCGTGCTGCTCGGCTGGCCGCTGCTGACCAGCGAGGTCATGCGGCGCGACCCGGCCGCCCGCGGGCGGTGGAGCTGGCGTGCCCACCTGCGCAGCGCCCGCCGGGGTGAGGTCTTCTCGCTGGTCCGGACGTTCTGGGACATCCGCCTGTACTTCGACCCCCGCCACCACCCCGGCGATCTGCCCGGTTCGCTCGAAGCGGCGCTCGAGTACCTCGCCTCCGCGCCGTCCGTGCTGGGCCACCGCGGCCGCCGCCGCGCCTGACCGCCCCGCGCCCGACGGTGGGGGCGGGTGCGCTCAGCGCACCTGCTCGCCGATGAAGCCGGCGACGCGAGCGATCCCCTCGTCGGCCTCGGGCACGGCGCCGGCGAAGAAGTGCCAGACGTGGATGAGGTCCTCACCCTCGAACAGCGTGACCTCCACGCCTGCGGCCCGGGCCCGTTCGGCCAGGCGGCGGGCGTCGTCGAGCAGCACCTCGGCGGTGCCGACCTCGACCAGCAGCGGAGGCAGGCCCCCCAGGTCGGCGAAGAGCGGGCTGAGCCCGGCGGAACCGGCGTCGTAGTCCGAACCGGCGTAGGCCGCCGCCCACCGGTCGAGGTCCTCGGCGTGGACCATGGGGTCGGCCTCGGCCTTCTCCGCCATGGTCGCCCCCGACTGGGTGAGGTCGGCCCATGGCGACAGGCACACGCCAGCGGCCGGCAGGGGGTCGCCGGCGTCGCGCAGGGCCACCAGCGTCGCCAGCGTGAGGCCGCCCCCGGCCGAGTCGCCCGCCACGACGACCCGGGACGGGTCGGCCCCGCCGGCGAGGACCCACCGGTAGGCGGTGCACGCGTCGTCGAGCGCAGCCGGGAAGGGGTGCTCGGGCGCCAGCCGGTAGTCCAAGGCCAGCACCCGGCCGGCGACGGCCGAGGCGAGGTGGGTCAGCATCGAGCGGTGGCTGTCCAGCGAACCGATGCAGTAGCCGCCGCCGTGGACGTAGACCACCACCGGTCCGTCGCCGGCACCGATCCACTCGGCCGGTACGCCGCCGGCGTCGACCTTCTCCACCGCAACGCCCTCGGCCGCCGGGAGGAGCGCGCCGAGGCCGTCGTAGGCCTCCCGCCACTCGCTGACCGTCATCTCAGCGTCGCCGCGCTCGGCGGCCTGGGACCGGAGCATGGTGACGATGTTCTCGAGCGCTTCGCTTCGCATGGGGCTCTCCTGGTGACGTCGTGGTGGTCGTGGGATCAGCGGTCGCTGCCCTGGGTGCCGACCCGCAGGTCGCGGAACGGCACGTCCTTGTCGGCTCGGGGCTCGCGGGGCAGGCCGAGGACCCGCTCGCCGATGATGTTGCGCTGGATTTGGTCGGTGCCGCCCCCGATGGAGATGAGGTAGCTCGACAGGCCGACCTCGTGGACCCGTCCCCGGAAGGGGGCGTCGTCGCCCCAGAGGGTGGCGTACGGGCCGCAGAGTCGGAACAGGGTCTCCCGCATCGTCTCGAGCAGGTGTGACGCGGCGAGCTTGCCGACCGAGACCTCCGGGCCGGGACGGCCACCGCGCTCGACGGCGGCCTTGGCCCGCAGGTCGGTGTAGCGGGCGATCTCGATCAGGCTGTGGATCCGGGCGACCTCCTGGCGGGCCACCGGGTCGTCGGACCCGCCGAAGCGCTCGAGCACCGCAGCCATCAGGTCGGCGGCACCGCCTCGGCTGCGGCCCTCCGCTCGGGGCTCGTCCCTCACCAGCTGCCCGGCCGGCGCGTCGAGGTCGATCTCGCGGATGGCTGCGCCCGACCCGGAGCTGCCGAAGGACCCGGCACCGAGCATGGTGCGCTCGTTGGCCAGCGTGGTGAGCGCGACCGCCCACCCCTCGCCGAGCCCGCCGATCTGGTTCTGCACCGGCACCCGAGCGTCGGACAGGAACACCTCGTTGAAGATCGCCCGCCCGGTCATCTCGCGGATGGGCCGGACCTCGATGCCGGGCTGGTCCATCTCGATGACGAAGTACGACAGTCCTGCGTGCTTGGGGACCGACGGGTCGGTCCGGGCGATCAGGATGCCGTAGCGGGCGATGTGCGCGCCCGAGGTCCACACCTTCTGGCCGTTCACCACCCACTCGTCGCCGTCACGTTCGGCCCGGGTCTGGACTCCGGCGAGGTCCGAGCCGGCGCCGGGTTCGGAGAACAGCTGGCACCAGATCTCACCGGTGACGATCCCCGGCAGGAACCGGGCCTGCTGCTCCGGGGTGCCGTGGGCGACGATGGTCGGTCCGGCCAGGTTCTGGGCGATGCCGCCGGGGGGTGGGGCCACCCGGGCATCGCGGCGGGCGTCGGCCACCATGCGGGCGGCATCGCCGGAGAGTCCGCGGCCGTAGGTCCCCTCCGGCCAGGTCGGGAACCCCCATCCGGCGTCGGCCAACCGCTGCCACCACTCCCGCAACGCCAGGTCGGGGTCCCAGTTCTGCTCGAACCACGCCCGCGCCTGGGCGTAGACGTCACCGACCACGTCGGATTCACCCCCATGAGACATGCCCTCTACTCTGTCACGTCAGGCTCGCCGATGTGGCGGACGCCGACGGACAACCAGGGGGAACATCTTCATGAGTGGGATCTGCGACGGCCGAGTGGTCGTCATCACGGGCGCAGCCCGTGGCATCGGTCGGGCGCACGCCCTGGCCTTCGCGGCCGAGGGGGCCAAGGTGGTGGTCAACGACCTCGGCGCCGAGGTCGACGGTCGCGGATCGTCCGACGGCCCCGCCGGCGAGGTGGTGGACGACATCCGCGGCATGGGCGGCGAGGCCGTCGCCAACGGCGACGATGTGTCCGACTGGGACGGCGCCGGCCGCCTCATCCAGACGGCCATCGACACCTTCGGCGGCATCGACACCCTCGTCAACAACGCCGGCATCCTCCGCGACCGGATGCTGGTCAACATGAGCGAGGACGAGTGGGACGCGGTCATCAACGTCCACCTGAAGGGCACGTTCGCCCCGCTCCGGTGGGCAGCGGCGCACTGGCGGGAACGGGCCAAGGCCGGCGAGGCCAACGACGCCCGGATCATCAACACATCGTCGGGGTCCGGCCTCTACGGCAACCCGGGCCAGCTCAACTACGGGGCGGCCAAGGCGGGCATCGCGGCGATGACCAACATCGCGGCCAAGGAGCTCGGGCGCTACGGGGTCACCGTCAACGCCATCGCGCCGGCGGCGCTGACCCGCATGACCGAGAACCTCGGCTTCGGCCAAGCGGCCCGCGACGTCGAGCCCGGCTCCTTCGACTCCTTCGCGCCGGAGAACATCTCACCCCTCGTGGTGTGGCTGGGCAGCGCCGAGTCCGCCGGGGTGACCGGCCAGGTGTTCAACGTGGCCGGCGGCCGGATCTCGGTGGCCGAGGGCTGGCGGCGTGGGCCCGAGCGCGACAAGGGCGACCGGTGGGAACCCGCCGAGCTCGGCCCGGTCGTCACCGAGCTGCTCGAGCAAGCACGTCCGCCTGAGACTCTGGGCGTGTGAGCATCGGGACGGCTCGCAGGGAGGAAGTGCCGGTCCGACCGTCGAAGTGAGGGGCCAGGGAAGAACGGAGGGCGTCGCTGCCACCACGCTCGCGCTCGCCCGGCCGATCGCTCGACTGGCCGGCGAGCGTGCGTGACAGGTTCCTGCGTCGGCGGTGCGGTCTTCGCTCACGATCCACGGCTCCGACGACGCCGTTTGCCGGGAGCGGTGAGACCCTGTTACAACGGATTCTCACTGTATCAGCGGAACAGCCGTTCCCCACGAACACGAGGTGCCACCATGCCCCACACCTTCCTGAGCGAGCCCTGGTTCGACGCCGTCGAGGAGCTCCGCTCCGAGCAGCCCGACGCCCCCGATGCCATGGCGGACGCCACCATCAACATCACGGTGACCGGGGCCCCGGACGGCGACGTCGACGTCCACCTCGCCGATGGCGCCTTCGACCGGGGCCACACCGACGGTGCGCCCACCAAGCTCACCGTCCCCTACGACGTCGCCAAGAAGCTGTTCATCGACGGTGACCAGTCAGCGGCCATGCAGGCGTTCATGTCCGGCCAGATCAAGGTCGAGGGCGACATGACCAAGGTCATGGCCCTGCAGACGGCGGCACCCACGGCCGAGCAGCAGGCGTTCCAGGCCAAGCTCGCCGACCTGACCGCCTGAGTCAGGCTCAGTCGCGGACGACGGCGCCGGCGCAGTAGGTGCGGAGGAACTCCCGCTCCTTGGCCTGCGACCGCGCCCGGGGACCAGCCACCGACAGGAGCGACAAGATCATCCGGAGGACGAACTCGGCGGCGTCCTCGGCGATGATCCCGTCGCGCAGCTGACCGGCGGCGCGCGCCTGTTCGAAGATGGGTCGCAGGAAGTCCTGCGTCAGCTCGTACAACGCCGTGGATGCCCCGGCGATCGAGGTCGTGTGCCCGGCGACCTCGGGCGCGAACAGGAGGGCGAGGTGCTCGTTCTTGCGGACTGCTGCGACCGTGTAGAGCACACCTTCGACGATGGCCGCGCCGAGCGTCTCTTCGCGCTGCACCCGGCGGCCGAGCGCCTCGAGGAACTCCTTGCCCTCCCGGAGGACGACGCCGAGGATGATCTCATCCCGGCCGCCCTCGAAGTACCGGTACACCGTGGCGCGAGACACCCCTGCTTCGGTGGCGATATCCTCCAGGGTCGTCTTCGCGACGCCGAAGCGGGTGAAGCATGCCTCGGCCGCATCGACCAGGCGGTTGCGCGCGTCGTCCACCGAACTCGGCGCGTCGCTGCGCCAGGACTCTCTCAGCATCCGGGCCATCGTCGCAGTCTAGGCCCACAGAACCGCTGCCGACAGCGAGACACGAACTACCTTCTGTTCCATGACTGACTTCGCAGACCGGTACGACGAAGAGATCGCCCGGGGCATGATCGATGTGGGCAACGGCGCCGGCGGCCTCCCCACCTACCTCGGCATCGAGCACGTGCGCTTCGAGCCCGGACGGTTCTTCGCCACAGCGACGATCGCGCCGGAGCTGCTGACGCCGTTCGGCAACGCCCAC